>NZ_AUEX01000008.1:0-165806 GCF_000426205.1 Acidovorax sp. JHL-9 | reverse complement strand
TTGAGCCAGCCGGCGAGCTTCAAGGCAAAGGGGTCGAGCTTGGAAGGGCTGACCCGCTTGGCGTAGTGCGGCTCGGCCTCGCCCGCGCGCAGGTACTTGCGGATGGTGTTGCGCGAGAGGCCCGTGCGGCGGGCGATCTCTCGGATGGACAGCTGCTCTCGCAGGGCCCAGCGCCTGATGACACTCAGTGTTGCCACGTCTATCACTCCTGGTCTCCTGCTGCTTAAGAAAGCAGCAGGTTAGGGTTAGTACGTGGATCAGATTTAGATGGAAATCCTGGGGGTTAGTGGGTCACTTCTGCGTGGAAATCAACAAGGGGAGCCAGGACCCGTCGAAGGCACCTTGCCTGAAACTTTGCGGAGAGGTCAACCAGTCGGCAATGCAGAAGACGCCGACCTTTGCGTTCGACCTTATTGGGCTTCCGCCCCCTTCCTATACTGCCTGGGAACCGGCCCCGGCGCTGGCTCTGCGAGCCATCCTATTGAGGAGCCCCCAGCGGGCTCACCCACAGCCGCCTGCTTGGCTGCTGTTTGCACGTCTCGCGTTATAGCCCCTCCTGTGAGCGCTGTGCCGGCTATGTCCCGCACGCGTCTCGTACGCCTTGACTCTGTACCCGGCTACGGAGTTCTCATATGGGATTTGTCTTCTGGAAGCGCCACTTGGCTCGACCAGACGACAAAAACCAGCGGCTAAAGGAGAAAGAAATGACATTCGTGCGCTCCATCGCGGTCGTCTTCGGCGCCGCCCTCGTCAGTTTGTTTTCATTCGGGCAAGACGACCATCAGGCCCATCATCCTGCGGGTTCGAGCGCCCCTGGGACTTCGGCTCTAGTGGCGCCGAGCTTCGAGGGCATCCCGGAGCACTCGCGGATCAATGCTGCCTGGAACGAGCAGGCGTAACGGAGAACCCCATGGCAAAGAACAAGAAGGCCGCGACAGGCGCGAAGAACAAGGCTCATGCGGACGTGACCGATGTCGCGCACAACCCGTCGCGCGACGAGGCAACGGAACGCTCGATCGGCCGCGAGGACTATGAGGCGCAGTTGCACATGCTGCAGATAGAACTCGTGAAGCTGCAGCGTCACTTCATCAAATGTAGCGACCGCATCCTCATCCTCTTGGAGGGACGGGACAGTGCGGGCAAGGATGGCAGCATCAAGCGACTCGTCGAACACCTGAGTCCGCGGGAAACCCGGGTCGTCGCGCTCAGCAAACCCTCCGATCGGGACCGCACCAGTTGGTACTTCCAGCGCTACGTGCCGCACCTACCGGTCGGCGAAGAACTCGTTGTGTTCAACCGCAGCTGGTACAACCGCGCCGGCGTGGAGCCGGTGATGGGTTTCTGCACGGCTGAGCAGCACGAGGAGTTCATGAACTCCGTGCCGAAGTTCGAGGAGATGCTGGTCAACTCCGGCATCAAGCTGCTGAAGTATTACCTCGACATCGGGAAGAAAGAGCAGACCCGCCGGCTCAGTGAACGCCGCCGTGACCCGCTCAAGCAATGGAAATCAAGTCCGGTCGACGCCGTGGCGCTGAAGCACTGGGACGGCTACACGCGTGCGCGCGACGAGATGTTCATACGCACGCACACCGCTGCCGCTCCCTGGTCCGTCGTGCTCGCCGACAACAAGCGAGTCGCCAGGCTCAACCTGATCAGGGACGTCCTCTCGCGGCTCCACTACGCGGGCAAGAAGCACAAGCTCATCGCACCCGACCGGGAGATCGTCTTCGAGTTCTCGCAGGACTGCCTGGATTCCGGCCGACTCGCACGTTGATACATCGAACAGAACCAACAGGATGAACCATCTATGAAGTCAATCAACGTTGAAGTCGGAGGGCTCATATCGAGCCTGAGCGCGGAGGGAGTACGTCGCAAGTTGCTGCAGCTTCCCGGCGTCCATCACGCGGATGTCAACTACGTTGCGGGAAGCGCAACGGTCCATCTCGACGAACGGCAGCTCAGTGTCGAGGATCTGCGCCGCCGGATCGTGGAGTGCGGCTATCACTGCAGTGGCGAGCAGACGCCTAAGCATGTGTGCGATCCCGCCACGGGCAGTACGGCGGGCCAGCGCCATGACGGACACGCCGATCACGCCGTGTCTGCGAAGCAGGAGGATCACGCGGTGCATTCGGGGCATGCCCATGCAGTCGGAGCGACTGCGACGATGGCCGCCTCGCCGGCCTCCCATGCCGGGCACCAGGGCCACGCAGGCGAGCCCGTCATGGACGACATGATGCACGACATGGGGCACGGGTCTGGGTCGATGCAGGACATGGCCCGGGACATGCGCAATCGGTTCTTCGTGTCCCTGATCTTTTCGATTCCGGTGTTTCTCTATTCGCCGATGGGGAAGATGTTCGGCGACTTCCAGACACCGTTCGGGCTGGACAACAAGCTCTTTCTTTTCATCTTCGCGAGCGCGGCGATCCTCTATCCCGGCTGGCCTTTCTGCATCGCTGCGTGGCGCGCTTTGCGCAACGGTGTCGCCAACATGGCCACGCTGGTCGTGCTGTCGGTGGGCGTGGGATACCTGTTCAGCGTCGGAGCGACCTTCTTCTACGAGGGTGAGGTGTTCTATGAAGCGGCGTCAGTGCTGCTGGTTTTCATCCTGCTGGGCCACTGGTTAGAGATGCGCGCCCGCGCGGGTGCGTCCGACGCGATTCGCGCGCTGATGGATCTCGCGCCACCGATGGCCACCGTCGTGCGCAACGGTGTCGAGACCAAGGTGCCAACCGCCGAGGTCGTGGCCGGTGAACTGGTGGTGATCAAGCCCGGCGACAAGATCCCGGTGGATGGCGAGATCGTCGAAGGAGCCTCGCAGGTCGACGAGTCGATGCTGACCGGCGAGTCGATGCCGGTCAAGAAGGTGGTAGGCAGCACCGTCGTTGGCGCCAGCATCAACAAGAGCGGGAGCTTCCGCTACAAGGCCACGAAGGTCGGTGCGGACACGGCATTGGCCCAGATCGTCAAGCTGGTCCAGGAGGCCCAGAACTCGAAGGCACCCGGCCAGCTGCTGGCCGACCAGGCGTCGCAGTGGCTGGTGCTGGCGGCGATCGTGATTGGCTTGTTGACCTTCAGCGTCTGGTACTGGGTGATGGGCCAGACGCTGCTATTCGCACTCACCTTGACCATCACGGTATTCGTGATCGCATGCCCTGATGCGCTGGGCCTGGCCACGCCGATGGCCATCATGGTCGGGACCGGCCTGGGTGCGATGAACGGCATCCTCTTCAAGAACGCGGCCGCGCTGGAGAACGCTACCAAGCTGACAGTGGTGGTGTTCGACAAAACCGGCACCTTGACACTCGGGCAGCCCGATGTCGTCGAGATCGTGGCCGCGCCCGGTTTCGAAGAGGCGCGGCTTCTGGCGACGGCCGCCGCGGTGGAGAAGTTCTCCGAGCACCCCCTTGCACTCGCAGTGCTCAAGCGTGCGGGGGACATGCCGACGGAGGTCACAGAGAACTTCACCAACATCGATGGGCAAGGTGCACGGGCCACCATCGGGGGCGAGACGGTGCTGCTCGGGAACCGGCTGCTGATGCAGTCGGAGCAGGTAGACCTGGCCGTCCTCTCCAGCGAGGCAACGCGGCTGCAAGGCGGCGGGCGCACGGTGGTCTATGTCGCGCGCGGCGGCCGGCTGATTGGCCTCATTGCAATCGCGGACGCCGTCCGGCCGACCTCGCGCGAGACGATCTCCAAGCTGCAGGCGCGGGGCGTGAAGGTCGCGATGCTGACCGGTGACAACCAGGCGACCGCCGAGCGTATCGGCAAGGAATTGGGGATCGACATCGTCCTTGCGGACGTGCTGCCCGGCCAGAAGGCATCCAAGATCAAGGAGTTGCAGCAGCAGGGTCACAAGGTGGGCATGGTCGGCGACGGCATCAACGACGCGCCAGCGCTGACCCAGGCCGACGTGGGCTTTGCGATCGGCGCCGGGACGGATGTCGCCATGGAGAGCGCCCAGGTGGTGTTGATGAAAAGCGACCCGTACGACGTCGTCGGGGCCATCGAGCTCTCTCGCGCAACGCTGCGCAAGATGCACCAGAACCTATGGTGGGCCGTGGGCTACAACGTGGTCGCCTTCCCGCTTGCGGCTGGGGTATTGTACCCCTTCACGCTGTCGCCGGAGGTTGCCGCGTTGTCGATGTCCGGTAGTTCCGCGATAGTGGCCATCAATGCACTGATGCTCAAACGCACGCGCCTACCGGGCATCAAGCGCGTCACGTCGCGCGCCTCCGCTCAAGCGGTCGCGTGAGCCCGTGCTGCGAACCACCATGGTCGAGAGCCACCCGATGAGATCGCCGCCATACAAAGCCACGCCGGCCCGTCAGGGCGACCTGGGCGTCGTTCAGCTGGGCTGGCTGTCGGCGGCCGTGTTCGTTGTCTCGGCCGGGTATGGCGCGTTGATGCCCTTGATTCCCGACTGGCTGCGCCCTCTGATGGGCGACGCGGATCCAGCGGTGCTCGCGCGCCATGTCGGCTACCTCAGCGGCATCTACACGGCCGGGATCCTTGTGGGGGCGCCGCTGTGGGGCGTGCTGGCGGACAGGCTGGGACGCGCCCGCGTGCTGCTGGTCGGGCTGGTCGGCTATGTGGCGAGCCTGCTTCCGCTGCTGCGCCCCGAATCTGTGGGCGTGGTCGGCATCTATGCGCTTCGCGGCGCTGCGGGCTTCTTTGTCGCCGCAGTCGTGCCCGTGGTGCCGGCGCTCGTCGCGCAGTACACGCCTCAGGCGATACGCGCCAAGCGCTTCGCATGGTTGGGCGCGATGTCGCTGCTCGGGTTCCTGTTCGGACCCGGCCTCAACGCCGTCGCGGATCGCCTTGCCGGCTTGGGCGTCGTCGCCGCCTTCGTGCAGGGGTCATCGACCAAGCTCGTGATCGGACTCTCGGCTGCGCTGGGTGCGTTGATGATGCTGGGCCTGGCAGCCACGCTTCCCGCGCCGTCCACCACGCTGGATGCGGGCCCGAGCGATGACGACGGCGCGCCCGAGAGCCGGTCCTTCACGCTCTGGCTGCTCAATGGCGTGGTCATGTTCGTGCTCGCCGGCTTTGAACTCGGCATCGTGCTGCAAGGCCAGCGTCATCCCGATCTCACGTCGCGCGAGGTGTCGTTGATGTTCGCCGAATGCAGCCTGGTGATGTTGGGCGTCAACGCGGTCCTGTTTTTCACCGGCTTGCTTGAGCGCGCTGATCCCCGTCGCATGTTGGCTGCCGGCATGGTTCTGGGTATCGCGGGACTCGCGGTGCTGGCTCGCCATGGCAGCGAGACCTGGATGTACGTTGGCGTCAGTTTTACAGCGGCGGGCACCGGTATCGTGCTGCCGACCGTTGCCTACCTCGCCGCAGGCTCCGCACGTCGGCGGCTCGGAACCGCGATGGGCGGCCTAGCGGCAGCAACTGGCTTCGGGCAGACGCTGGGATCGGCAGTCGCCGGCTGGCTATTCGGCACCGACATGCAGGGCAGCTTCGCATGGCTGTCCATCCCGCTCGTGGTCACCCTCGCTTTCTTGCTGATTCCCCGGAAGTGGTGGCCAGCGAACCCGGCCCTGCTGACAGCTTCATTTTCCTCCACTTCATCCACCTCCACGGAGACCGAACCATGAGACTTATCCTGACGACCCTGCTCGCAGCGCTTGCCCTGTCGCTGAGCGGATGCGGCTACAACGACTTCCAGCGGTTGGACGAACAGACCAAGTCTGCCTGGTCCGAGGTGCTGAACCAGTACCAGCGGCGCGCAGACCTGATACCGAACATCGTGGCGACGGTGAAAGGAGAGACCAACTTCGAACAAGAGACGCTGACCCGGGTCGTCGAAGCGCGCGCCAAGGCCACCTCGATCCAGGCTACTCCGGAACTCGTCAACAACCCCGAGGCGTTCCAGAAGTTCCAGGCGGTGCAGGGCGAGCTGTCCGGCGCGCTGAGCAGGCTGCTGGTCGTGAGCGAGAACTACCCGCAGCTCAAAGCCAACCAGGCCTTCCAGGAACTGCGCGCGCAGCTTGAAGGCACCGAGAACCGCATCACCGTGGCCCGCGGGCGCTATGTGAAGGTGGTGCAGGACTACAACGTCCTCACGCGCAGCTTCCCGACCAACATCACGGCCAAGGTGTTCAGCTACGACGTCAAGCCGAACTTCTCCGTCGCCGACGAGAAGGCGATGGCCACGCCGCCCCAGGTCGACTTCGGCGCCTCGGCACCGGCGGCGCGCCCCTGACATGAGCACGCTGAGAACAGCGGTGCCGTACCCGGCCGCCCACCTACGCCTGGCCCGCATGTTGGCTTGGCTGTTGCTGAGCCTGTTCCTGGTGGTCGCGTCCGCGCAGGAACTGGTCGCTATTCCGCCGCTGCAGGCGCGTGTCACCGACCTCACGGGGACGCTCGCCGCCGATCGGATCGCCTCGCTGGATGCGCAGCTTCGTGCTTTCGAGGAACGCAAGGGCGTGCAGATCGCGGTGCTGATGGTCGGCTCCACGCGGCCCGAACCGGTCGAGCAGTACGCCATGCGGGTGGTCGAACAGTGGAAGCTCGGCCGCCGCAAGGTGGACGATGGTGCACTGCTGCTGGTTGCCAAGAACGATCGCGCCGTGCGTATCGAGGTTGGCTACGGCATCGAGGGCGCGCTGAGCGATTTGGTGGCGCGGCGCATCATCGACGAAGTAATCACGCCGCGCTTTCGCCAGGGCGATTTCGACGGTGGCATCGCGGCAGGCGCCGAACAGATCATGCGCGTCGTCGACGGCGAAGCCCTGCCTGCGGCGGATCCACGGCGGCAAGGCCGGACCAACGACATCGGCCAGGCCTGGCCCTTCCTGTTCATCGTGGCTTTGATGCTGGGCGGATTGCTGCGCAACGCGCTCGGTCGGGTCCCTGGCGCCGTGGTCACAGCCGGGGTATTGGGTGCTGCGGCGTGGCTGGTGGTGGGCACCCTCGCGGTAGCCGCGCTGGCCGGATTGGCGGGATTCTTCGTCACGCTGCTAGGCATCGGCATGGGCGGCCACGGCGGCATGCATGGGCACCATCGGGGTGGTGGGTGGCCTGGTGGCGGATTCGGCGGCGGCGGAGGAGGATTCCGCGGCGGTGGCGGTGGCTTTGGTGGCGGTGGCGCCTCAGGACGGTGGTGAGATGAACATTCAACGACTTCTTCGCCACCTCGCCACCACCGGCCGCGCGGTACGCCGCGCCTTCCCGCCGCGCACTCTGGACGCCATCGAGCAAGCCATCCGTGCGGGAGAGTCCCAGCATGGCGGCCAGTTGCGCTTTGTGGTCGAGGGCGCGCTGGATGGATCGCCGCTGTGGCGAGACCAGTCGCCGCGCGAGCGAGCGCTGGATCTGTTTGCCCGTATGGGCGTATGGGACACGGCGCATAACAGCGGCGTGCTCATCTACGTGCTGCTGGCCGATCGGGCGGTGGAGGTCGTGGCCGATCGCGGCATCCATGCCTGTTGCGGTGCCGACATGTGGTCAGGTGTGTGCCAGCGCATGGAAGCCCAGTTCGCGCAGGGGCACTTCGAGGCCGGTTCCATGGAAGGCATCGCCGCCGTCAGCCATCTGTTGATGCAGCACTTTCCGCGCGACGCGGGCGACGGAAACGAGTTGCCCGATCGGCCAGTTCTTTTTTGAACGACAACATCCTTGGAGACTTTCCATGCAACTTCAGTTTTTGGGTGCCACGGGCACCGTGACCGGTTCGAAATACCTCCTGCGCCATGGCGACTCGACAATCCTGGTGGACAGCGGCCTGTTCCAGGGCTTTAAGCAGCTGCGGCTGCGCAATTGGGAGCCGCTGCCGGTCGCGCCCAAGACGATCGATGCTGTCGTGCTCACCCACGCCCACATCGATCACAGCGGCTACCTGCCGCTGCTGGCGCGGCAGGGTTTTCGCGGGCGGGTCTATTGCACGTCCGCGACGCATGAGCTATGCAAGATACTGCTCACCGACAGTGGTCATTTGCAGGAAGAAGAGGCGAAGTTCGCCAACCGCTACGGCTTCTCCAAGCACAAGCCCGCGCTGCCGCTGTACACGCGGGAGGATGCCGAGCGCTGCCTGAAGCTTTTCTCACCGCGTCCGTTCGCCGAGGCCTTCGAAGCTCTGCCCGGACTCACAGCCCGGCTGGAGCCCTCGGGGCACATGCTCGGCTCCGCCTTCGTGCACCTCAGCGATGGGCAGCGGTCGGTGCTCTTCTCCGGCGACATCGGCCGCCCGAACGACCCGGTGCTGCGCCCGCCGGTGCAGGTTCCGGGCGCAGACTACCTGCTGGTGGAGTCTACCTACGGCAACCGCAAGCATGAAGAGACTGACGCGCTGGAAAAACTGGAGACCGTGATCAATCAGACCGCCGCCCGCGGCGGTGTCGTGGTCATCCCCGCGTTCGCGGTCGGCCGCGCCCAAAGCCTGATGTATGGCATCTACCAGCTCAAGAAGCAGGGCCGCATCCACCACCTGCCGGTGTACCTCGACAGCCCGATGGCCATCGATGCGACGCAGCTGTATCACGCCCACCGTGACGAGCATCGGCTCTCGCCCGAGGAGTGCGAGGGCATGTGCCACGCCGCGAAGATCGTCAACAAGGTCGAGGAGTCCAAGGCGCTCAGTGCCAGCCGCGGCCCGATGGTGATCATCTCCGCCAGCGGCATGGCCACGGGTGGCCGGGTGGTTCACCACCTGAAGTCCTTCGCACCCGATCGGCGCAACACGATCCTGTTCGCCGGCTACCAGGCGGGTGGAACCCGCGGCGCGGCGATCCTGCATGGTGCGTCCACCGTTCGCATCCATGGCGAAGACGTGCCGATTCGCGCCGAGGTGGCCTCGCTCGACAACCTCTCCGCCCATGCCGATGCCGACGAGATCATCGCGTGGCTGCGCGGCTTCACGCAAACGCCGCGCCGCACGTTCGTGACGCACGGCGAGCCCGAAGCGGCCGATGCGCTGCGCTCGCGGATCGACCATGAACTCGGCTGGGCGGTCTCGGTGCCCGACTACCTGCAGACCGTGGAGCTTGCATGACAGCGCAAATGCATGAAGCCGGCCGCACCAAGGAGGCCGGGAACAGGCTGCAGGCGTGGCGCACGGGCATCGACACCTATCAGGAGCCGGTGGTCTACATGCGGCGCGACTGCCCTGTCTGCCGGTCGGAGGGTTTCACGACCCAGGCGCGCGTGCAGCTGACGGCCGGCCGCCGCAGCATCGTGGCGACGCTCAGCGTCGTCGATGGGAATTGGCTGGCCGAGAACGTCGCTGGCCTGTCCGAATCGGCATGGGCGTCGCTGGGGGCGCAGCCGGGCCAGCTGGTCACGGTGACCCATGCACCGCCGCTGGATTCGCTCAGCCATGTCCGGGCCAAGGTCTACGGCAATGCCCTGGGCGATGCCGAGTTCAGCGCCATCATCTCCGACGTCGCGGCGGGCCATTACTCGGACCTGCATCTGGCCACCTTCATCACCGCCTGCGCCGGCGATCGCCTGGACCTCGCGGAGACAGTCTCGCTCACGAAAGCCATGATTGGCGTCGGTGACCGCATCGATTGGGGGCGCCCGCTGGTGGTGGACAAGCATTGCGTCGGCGGCCTGCCCGGCAACCGCACGACCCTGCTCGTGGTGCCCATCGTGGCCGCCTGCGGCCTCACGATGCCCAAGACCTCCTCGCGCGCCATCACCTCGCCGGCCGGGACGGCCGACACGATGGAGGTGCTGGCGCCGGTGAACCTGGATGTGCCGAGCATGCGGCGCGTGGTCGAACGCACGGGCGGCTGCATCGTCTGGGGCGGCTCGGTACGGCTCAGCCCCGCCGACGACATCCTCATCCGCGTCGAGCGGCCGCTGGACCTGGACAGCGAGGGCCAGCTCGTCGCCTCGGTCCTGTCCAAGAAGGCCGCCGCGGGCTCGACCCATGTGCTGATCGACCTGCCCGTGGGTGCCACCGCCAAAGTGCGCAGCGCGCAGGCCGCGGCGGCGCTCGGTCGGCGCCTGCAGGAGGTGGGCAGCGCCATCGGCCTGCACGTGGCCTTGCGCGTCACCGATGGTGAGCAGCCGGTCGGCCGCGGGATCGGCCCGGCACTGGAGGCCCGCGACGTGCTGGCCGTCCTACAAGGGACGCCCGAGGCCCCGGCCGACCTGCGGGAGCGAGCGTTGCGGCTGGCGGCGGACATCCTCGAAATGGGCGGTGCAGCGCCCGCCGGCGGCGGCCTGACGCTCGCCGCGCAGGTGCTGGCCGACGGCCGCGCCTGGGCCACGTTCCAGGCGATCTGCGCTGAGCAGGGCGGCCTGCGCAGCATCCCGGTGGCAACGCATCGGCACACCGTCGCATCGCCGTCCACGGGACGGGTCTCCCGAATCGACAACCGGCTGCTCGCGCGGGCGGCTAAGCTCGCCGGAGCACCGACCGCCGCTGCCGCCGGCATCGACGTGCATGCGCGCCTGGGCGACCAGGTCGAAGCGGGACAGCCGCTCTTCACGCTGCACGCCCAGGCGCCGGGCGAGCTGGCCTATGCGCTGCAGTTCGTCCGCTCGCGCCCACCGATCTTCCAGATTTCGGAGAACCTATGAAACCTCTCGTTTTTCACCTGCCGGGCGACGAAGACTTCGCCGATGGACTGATCCGGGCGTTGGGCGCGCAGCGGGCTGCCCTGCAGCTGCACCGGTTCCCGGACGGCGAGTCGCTGGTGCGGCTGGACGCCGACGTCACCGGCCGCACCGTCGTGATCGTGGCCAGCCTGGCACAGCCGGACGCCAAGGCGCTGCCCTTGTTGTTCGCCGCGGACGCAGCGCGCGACCTCGGCGCCACCCGCGTGTTGCTGGCTGCCCCGTACCTGGCGTACCTGCGTCAGGACCGGCGCTTCAACACGGGCGAAGCCATCACGTCCCGCACGTTCGCTGCGCTGGTGTCGACGGTGTTCGACGGTATCGTCACCGTCGATCCCCATCTGCACCGCTACCGCTCGCTCGGCGAGGTCTACCGGGTGCCGACCCGTGTGGTCCAGTCCGCGCCCGCCATCGCGGCCTGGGTCGCAGCCCATGTGGACCGTCCCGTGTTGATCGGACCCGATGCGGAAAGCGAGCAATGGGTCCAGGAAGTCGCGCGCTTGGCTGGCGCGCCGTTCACGGTGTTGCAGAAGATCCGCCGGGGCGACAAGGACGTGGAGGTCAGCCTTCCCGACACCGCGGCCCTGGCAGACCGCCAGCCCGTGCTCATCGATGACATCGTGTCCAGCGCGCGCACGATGATCCAGGCAATCGTCAGTGTGCGCAGCGTGGGATTGCCGCCACCGGTGTGCATCGGGGTGCACGCCCTGTTCGCCGCCGACGCGTACCACGCACTTCTTGCGGCAGGGCCCCAGCGGGTGGTGACCTGCGACACCGTGCCGCATGTCTCCAACGGCATCAGCGTGGTGGCACCGCTGGCGACAGCGGTGCAGGAACTGATGGAAGTCGGCGCGCCATGAGCCGCTGCGCCACGCTCGTCATGACGCTCACGATCGAGGGGAGATGACTGCCCATGTGCTTTTCCGCACCCGCCAGTTTCACGGCCGCAGCGGTTCTGCTGGGCCTGGGGACCGTCACCATGCGCCGGGCCCGCTCACGGCGCGAACTGCCGTATGCCGCCATCCCGCTGCTGTTCGGGGTCCAGCAACTGCTCGAAGGCATGCTGTGGCTGACGTTCCCCGACCGCGCGCCCTTGCTGAACGTGGCGCTAACGCATCTCTACTCGTTCTTCTCGCACGTCCTGTGGCCGATCTACGTCCCGCTGGCTGCGCTGGCGCTGGAGAGCGTCCGTTGGCGCCGTCGGGTTCTGGTGGCCATTGCAGTCGCGGGCGCGCTCGTCGGTCTGTACCTGCTGGCGATGCTGGTGAAGCTGCCCATCACGGCCCGCGTGGTCGGCCAGCACATCCTCTACGACTCTCCGCACTTCTACGTGATGACCACGATGGCCCTGTATCTGATCGGCACCTGCGCAAGCCTGATGGTTTCTAGCCACCGGCGCGTGGCGGCTTTTGGGGTGGCCGCCTTTGTCTCCGCAATCGCCGCCTACATGTTCTATGCAACCTGGTTCATCTCGGTGTGGTGCTTCTTTGCCGCTGTGCTCAGCTTCATCGTGCTGTGGCAGTTCCGTGAGCCCCGAGCGAGGCTGGCCGTGCCATGACGAATCCTCCGGCCAGATTCAAGCCCGCACTGGCCTACGCGGACTGCGGCCGCACGCAGGGCCCGATGCGCCGCGCGGCGTTCTTCACGGTTCAGTTGCTCGACGGATTCGAGACCATGCGCGATGCGGTCGCCGGCCGGCTGCCGACGGTATTCGCGCAAGCGGAACTCGCGCAAGGCACCAAGACCGGGCACTTCATCGCCGCGTTCTGCATCCTGTCCCTGCACCGGGTAATCGAGGAGGGCTCATGACCGCACAAAACCGTCTGTCCGTTCTGTTCTCCGACATCGCACCGGCGGACCAGGCCGCGCTGCAGCAAAGGCTTCCGACCCACTGGCACGCGCACTTCGTCCAGAACGAACGCCTGGTGGTATCCGATGTCGGCGATGAAGACACCGAGGTGCTGTGCGTCTTCGTGCGCACGCGCGTTGACGAATCGGTGCTCCGGTTGCTGCCGCGCGTGCGGCTCGTGGCAACGCGCTCCGCGGGCTTCGATCACATCGACCTGCAGGCTTGCCGCCGACGCGGCATTGCCGTGTGCCACGTGCCGGACTATGGGTCTGCCAGCGTCGCCGAACATGCCTTCGCGCTGCTGCTGGGCGTGGCTCGCCATCTGACACAAGCCCACGAGCGGGCGCGCCAAGGTTCGTTCGCTTACCGCGGCCTCACCGGCTTCGAGCTGGAAGGCAAGACGCTGGGCATCGTCGGGCTGGGCCGGATCGGGCGCCACGTGGCCCGTATCGCCCTGGGCTTCGGCATGGAAGTTCTCGCGTACGACCCGGCCCTCGCCCCATCGCTCGACATCACGGCAGCACCCATCGCCGGCGTCCGCGTGGTGACGTGGGAGCAGATCCTGCAAAGCAGCGATGTTCTGAGCCTTCATGTTCCGGCCACGCAGGCCACGCACCACCTTCTCGATGGCCAGGCCTTCGCGCGCATGAAACCGGGCATGGTACTGATCAACACGGCACGGGGTGCGCTCATCGACGAGGCCGCCCTGCTGCACGCACTGGAGGCAGGTACCGTCGCCGCAGCAGGACTGGACGTGCTGGAACAGGAAGGGGATCTGTCTCCCGAAGTGCCCACGGGCTGCGGCGGACTGGGTTGCGATACCGGCTGGTCGGCATCCAGCCCACTGCTGACGCATCCGCGTGTGCTCGTGACACCGCATGTCGGGTTCAATACGTCGGAGGCGATCGCGCGCATCCTCGACGAGACCATCTCGAACATCGCAGCCTGGCATGCGGGCCGCCTGCGCAACAGGTTGGATGAGCCATGACGCGACCGAACCGCCCCGTTTCCACCGTGCGTCTTGCGGGCCGCCCAACGCAACGCTCGGCGCTGCGCCGGGCCACGCAGATCGCTATGGCCCTGAGCGGGTTCCTGCTCTGGGTGGCCTGGCACCGGGGCCTGATGCGCTGCGATACCCACCGGGCGGCCGACCGCTTCGCCGAAGTGCTGCAGCGATTGGGCACGACCTTCGTGAAGCTGGGCCAGCATCTCAGCCTGCGGGCCGACATTCTGGCGCCCGATGCGCAAGAGGCTCTGGCCAGCCTGCAGGCCAATGTGGCGCCGTTTCCTCCCGAGCAGGCGGTCCAGGAGGTCGAGGCGGCGCTCGGCCGCCCATGGCAGCAGGTCTTCGCACGCTTCGACATGCACGCGCTCGCCGCGGCCTCGATCGCCCAGATTCATCGTGCAGCCCTGCCGGACGGAACGGAAGTGGTGGTGAAGATCCGCCGCCCTGGCGCGGCCGAGCAGGCCGAGATCGACATGCGCATCCTGCGCCGCATCGTCCTGGTCATGCAGGGGCTCGTGCCCTCGCTGCGTCGCTGGGGGCTGGCAGCCATCGTGGACGAGGTTGCGGCCAACTTCCGCTACGAGATGGATTTGTCGCGCGAGGCAGCTTCCGTGCGACGTTTCGCCGACGCCTGGCGCGGCTCTGCCGACATCGTGATCCCCGACGTGGTGGACGGCCTGTGCACGCCGACCGTCATGGTCCAGCAGTTCAGCCACGGAGCTCACCTGCACGGTCTGCCTTCGCCCACCGCGGTGGCGGCCGCGGGCAAACTCGTGGACAGCTACGTCGCCCAGATCTTCCGCGATGGCTTCTTCCACGGCGACCCCCATCCCGGCAACGTCTTCGTGATGGACGATGGCCGCATCTGCCTGCACGACTTCGGCATCGTGGGCCGGGTCGACGGCAACATGCGGCGGGCGCTGGTGGCGTTCGCCCTGGCCTTCGTCGAGCAGGATGCCGAATGGGTGGTCGACGCCTGGCTGGACCTGGGCCTGCTCGGCGACGGCACCGATCGGGCCGTGTTCGTGCCTGTCGTGCGTGCCCTGGTCGCAGACTGCGCACAGAGGCCGCTGAAGGACTGGTCGCTCTCAGGTGCTCTCGCGCAGCTCGTGGCGGCGGGCCGGACCCAGGAAGTCCGGCTGCCCAGGGACCTCCTCGTGCTCACGCGTACCCTGTTGTTGCTCGAAGGGACGGTGCGCCTGCTGGCACCCGAGTTTTCCATCATCGAAGCCATCTCTCGCCACACGACCACGGGCGTCTTCGACGAGCCCAAGTCTGCGGCATCGCAGCGTCTGCCCTATGAACTGGGGAACGCGGCCCACGCCCTGCCCACGCTGCTGGCGCGGCGCCTGCACAGCGTACTGCGGCAGCGTGAGTTGCTGCAACTGTCGATCAAGCCCGACGCCCGGATGCTGAGCGGTATCGACCGCCTCGGCCGCCGCATCGCCCTCGCGCTCGTGACGCTGGGCCTGTACATCGCGTCAAGCTTGCTGATGCAGCACGCCGTAGGCCCTCGCTGGGGCGACATGCCGGTGCTCGCGCTGCTGGGCTATGCGCTGGCGATCCGGTTCACGTTTTTCATTGCGCGCAGCCGTGGCTGACGCGTCTCATCAAGTCAGGAGCAAGGAATGAACAAGGTCAGAGTGGCGGTGAACGGGTACGGTGTGATCGGCAAGCGGGTGGCAGACGCGGTCGCGCTCCAGGAGGACATGGCACTTGCCGGCGTCGCAGACGTGGTGCACGACTATCGACTACAGGTCGCCGCGCAGCGCGGCTTCGCCATCCACGCGGCAACCTTTGAAGCTGAAGGAGCGATGCGCGCCGCAGGTCTTGCTTTGGCGGGCAATCTGGCAGAACTGCTCGCGAAGGCCGATGTCGTGGTCGACTGCACGCCCAAGAAAGTCGCTGCGGTCAACAAAGAGGTGTACGCCGCGGCCGGCGTGAAGTCGATCTTCCACGGTGGTGAGTCTCATGCGCTGACGGGGCACTCATTCGTCGCGCAAGCGAACTATGCGTCGGCCATCGGCCGCGAGTCCACTCGCGTGGTCTCCTGCAACACCACGTCCATCGTGCGAACGCTGGGGGCGCTGCGGACGGCCGGCCTGCTCAAGCGTGCACGCGGCACGCTCATCCGCCGCGCATCCGACCCCTGGGAAGCGCATGCTGAGGGCATCATTAACACGCTCGTGCCGGAGAAGACGATCCCCAGCCATCAGGGACCGGACGCGCGCACTGTGATCCCGGACCTGGACGTCGTCACGATCGCGGTCAAGGCGCCGCACAACAGCAGCCACCTGCACACCTGGTGGGTCGAACTGACGAGGCCGGCCACGCGCGACGAGGTGCTGGCGGCCTTCCGTGCGGCACCACGGATCGCGTTCGTGCGTTCCTCGGATGGCCTCGTGGCACTCAACAGTACGGTGGAGCTGATGTCCGATCTTGGCCGCCCGCGCGGCGACATGTGGGAGGTCGCCCTGTGGGAGGACGTCCTCGCGGTAGATGGCGACCAAGCGTACTACACCTACCAGGTCTTCAACCAGGCGATCGTGATTCCCGAAACCATCGATGCGATCCGCGCGCTGAGCGGCATCGAGTCCGATCCGTCAGCGTCAATCGCTCGGACGGATGCCGCACTCGGCTTGCGGCACGACTTCATCCACGACCGCGACTAGGCGTCGATTCACGCTTGGGCGGTACATTCTGCCGCTGGTGCCGATCGTGCCTCGACGACCGTGCATCACAGCAGGTGCGATATCTCGTTCAACGGCTTTAGGCCTGAGCCGAATCTGCCGATCGCATCGCGATGCGCGCCAAGCTCGCTGTAGGGGAGGTAGCGAATTCCCAGCTCCGCCACCCGCGTGAATGCCGGCCGACGCAACTGGCTGCGGACATCCTCGCGGCGAGCGTCCGGCGCCACCAGGAACATCGATACGCCCGCTCCCAGTTCCGTTCCCAAGGCCAGGTCGAGCATGCGCACGATGCCGGAATAGATCGAGGTCGAGTGCTCGACCTCGAAGGCAGCGGCGACCTTCGAGCCGTCGGCCTCCACCCAAATGACGTCGATCAGGCGAACAGAGTCCAGACCGGCCCGGGCCTGCGCGGGGAGCTGCGTCAGACAGCCGTCTCCAAGGCGACCTCCCTGATAACTGCGCCCCTGATCGTTGGACGCAATCCAGACACCGTAGCCGAGCGACTTGCCCAGGTCGCGCAGCCATCCCTGAATTTCGGTGTGGGTCGCGTCGCTCTCGCGCTCCGCGGCCCAGCGTTTGTGGGCCGCGGCCGATTCCTCGCGCACCTTTTCGAGATCGGCCTCCCAGCCCTGGAGGGCGGCCGCATCGTCATCGCGCGGTGGCGCCGCGTACCGGCCCGAGCCGATGTCGAACAGCAGCCCAGCCAGTGCCCCCATGTCGTTCGACAACGCGTTGCGGTGCTGGGCATTGAGGCGAAGGCCGCCTTCGCGCATCGAGAGGTAGTGCTCCCACTTGCCGAGCTTGACGCTGCTGCCCGTGACCGCGTTGTAGCCCTTCACGATCGCGGTGTTGAACGGCATCACGATCGTGGGGTGAACGAAGTACAGGAGATTCGCCACGGCGGGGCCCAGACCCTTGATCTGACGAGCGTCGATCCGCCGTATTGCTTCGATCACTTCCTCTGCGCTGTTGCAGCAGTCGCAGGTGTGCAACAACCGGGCAAAGGCCTGTTGGTTGGTCGCGTTCTCGTAGATGTCGGGAATGCGCAGCTTGGGCTTCCACAGGAATGCATGGTCTGCCCCCTTGAAGATCTGGCGCTGCTCTGCCACCGAGCCGACCACCGTTTCGAGCGAGGAACCGCGGAATGCGCTACCGAAGGTGCCCGCATCGATGTCCTTGACCACCTGCGCCAGGCCGCGGCGAATCGAGCGGAAGTTCTTCAGCCGTTCTTCCCAAAGGAACCAGGTGTTGTAGGTGCTCAGCGGATCGGCTTTCCAGTGACCGATGAGAGTTTCAAGCGCGTGGGACATGGTCTCGATAAATGGGCGGGCACAGGGTTCCAATTGGACCACGGCCTCGTACCGATCGGCGCCGGAAACGACGTTATTCTTGTCCCTATGGGGAGAACAGGGGAATCATGCCGAGACCATCACCGCCCGCGGGTCGCCGTGGCCTCCCACCGCGGCCAACTCCTCGGCGGTCAATATGCTCGCGGGATCGACGCCGAGCGCCTGCGCTGCCTCGGTCGCGACGTGCGCCCACGTGCAGCGGTTCGCGAACAGCATGCCGGCAACGTCGAGCGTCCCACCGCGCGCCTGGTAGCCCAGTGCACGGGTCTGCCGAGGCCCTGTATCGATGCGGCGCAACAGGCCCAGCGTCGGCTCCGGCCGCATGTGCGAGACGATGACGCGCACCGCAGCGGTGTCCGGGAACAGCGAGCGCAATGCCGCGTCGCCCGCCACGAAAGCCCGCTCGCGCTCGTCGCGTGGCAGCCGGAAGCGGCCCGGCTCGATGACGCAGGTGACTGCCGTCCGATGCCCGGCGTCGTCCAGCCGCCGCGCCGCGAGCAGCGCCTGCTGTAGCTGGTACGCACCGATGGCGACCAGCAAGACATCGGGTGCGTCGCAGGGCTTCACCACGCAGGCACCCTCATCGGCCAGACGCTGGGCCTGTTCGCCGCTCAGTTGGCTGGCCATGGCCCGCTTTGGAACGACCAGTGTCCAGAACTGGCCATGCGAGGTGTAGGCGGCTCGCAGCGCCGCGACGGCACTGTTGGCATCCACCGGGAACAACACACGTGCGGTGTCGGACATCTCGCCCAGCAGCGCTTCGGCCAGTGTCGGGTCCTGATGGGACTGCTCGTTTTTGCCGTTCTCCCAGGTGTGGGATGTCGCCACCGTCACTACCGACAGCCAGCCCGGAGGCATGCCGGCCTCCGCCTGGTGGCGCGCGAACAGGATTTCCTGCCGCAGTGCACCCAGCATCTTCACGGCAAAGGCCTCGTAAGAAACAACGAGGTTGATGCCGCCCTTGTTACCCAGCGCCGCACTGACCACAGCCTCTTCGTTGAGGGCCGTGATCACGGCACCATCCACGGCTTCAGCCAAGCCCGGTTCGGGCGTGAAGACGCGGTGTTTGAGCAGGTCCAAGGTCTGGCCCATGCGGTTGCTGCGCAGCTCGTCGGGATTGCCGACGCGCGGGCGCAGTTGAGTATTGGCCTTGATGATTGCGGCGAAGGCCCCGTCGAGCGCGCCCATCGGCGAGACATCGTTGTCGTGCCACTGCGGCTCCGGAAGCCTCGGCGCTGCGACCTGGCGATGCGCTAGGGCATGGTCCCGCTCAAGGGGACGGCGCTGCACCTCATGCCTGCAGAGCAGGGCCACCGCTTGGTCGATTTCACCCGGCGGTACAAACAACGCGCGCGCGCCCTCGTTGAACTGCTGCCGTGCTGACGGGTCGAGACGGGGATTGCCCGCCAGCGGCAGGTTGTGCGCGGCGTTGGTTCCGGCACCGGGAAAACCGAATCCTTTGGGCGCTTCGGCGATGGTGTAGTGAAGTGGCACCGGGTACTGAACGGTTCCACGCGAAACCCCCGTAGCGCAGGCCGCCAGCCGTTCCTCCATCGCGTGGATGGCCCAGGCGAATGCGGCGGGGTCGGTGCCGTCGATCTCCATAGGGTCGAAGCCGTTCAGGCGCAGATGCTGCTGGAACCATTCGAGGCCGCCCTGCTGCTGCATGGTGCTGCGCTGCTCAATGCGACGGCCGTTGAGGATCATGAACGGAGCCACGAATCCACTGTCCTCGGCGCGCCACCAGCGCGGCGCCCAGTCGCTGCCGCGCTGCTCCTCGAATGCACCGTCGCTGAGGAACACCACCAGCCGTTCGCCGGGCAGGGGCATGTGCACGTACTGCAGTTCGGCAAAGCCGAGATAGCCCCCCTCGGACAGGCCGCCTGCCGTGTTCGGGCCGACGTGGCTGCCCAGCGGCGAGGCCGGGCGCCCCTGCGCGTCGATCGCGTAGCTGTAGAAGTCCCGAGCGAAGCGCGTAAGGCCGTTCTCGCTTCGGTCGTACCGCTCGGCGTGGCGCGGCGTCATGTTGCCAACAAGCAGGTTGCAGGCGTCGATGCCCGCCACGCAATGGCCTTGACCCATCAGCCAGCCGCGTGTCAGGCCGCTGAGCGCGTTCGCGGCAAGGTAGCCGACATAGGCCGGCACGATGTTCAGTGATCCGCCGGTGTGGCCTTCAGGCGTCTCCTTGAAGTCCTCGGCCGCCATTTCCCGGCCGTCGGTATAGACCCGATCGGCATAGGTCATGTGAACCGTTAGCCACATCCCGGCCACGGCCAATCGGTCTGCGGCCCACAGCGTGCGGTAGATCGCGGATGTGTCGCTCGCCTTGCCTTCGGCGACCAGCACCTGTGCGAGGTCGTGGATTCGCAGCTGCGTGAGGTCGTTGTGGGCGATGGGGCCATGCCCGCGCGCCCAGCGCGCGAACTCGGGATCGAATTCGCGGAACAGTCGCACCCGCTCGGCGACCCAGGGGAGGTTGTGATTCATTTTGAAGGTCCTTGGAACCGACCCGCAATGACGAGCGTCGGTGGGGTTGGGAACGCCGGCGTCTCGGATCGCCGGCGCAGAAACGAATGGCATGGCGCTGGGCACGTCAGACCTGCCTCGCATATAGCACCGCGGCCACGGCCCACAGCAAGGCAGGCAGCAATAGCACCCAGCGGAAGTCCGAGTGGAGGACGAAGTCCATCGCACTCATCAGCCCGACCGTCACAAGCCCGGAGAACGCGACGGCCCCGCCGGTACCGCCTTGCCGCTCGCGCATGGCCATGCGCGCCAGGTGGACGATCAGTACGCACGCGCCCGTCATGAAGCCGCCCATCACCGTGAACACGATTCGCCGCCATGCCTCCAGACCGGGTGCCAATCCACGAAGCCGATCCAGCGGCACGCTGATGAAGCGCGGATCCTCGGGCAGCAGCGCCGGCCGCAGGAACACGAAGTAGGCGCCCAGCCTGACGAGCCAGACGCCGCAGGCCATGAACAGCGACATGGAGGTGCGCGGCGCCTGCGTGCGCAGAGGTGCCACCGCGCTGTGTCGGCGGGCGTCTCGGCGTGCTTGTCGGCGGCTCACGGCGTACCATCGCTGCGGCGACCGCGTCACTGCGACCACGCGAAGCCGAACTGCGGATAGGGCGAACGCGGGTCTGCTGACCGTCCACCTCCACGCCCTCACATTGACCTGCATCGGACAGAAGAATACAACTCGCGCAACCCGGTCAGCGGGCCTGCTCATTTTTCGCGCACCGTCATTGGCTTTGATGGGGTAGTACCCGAGTAAAGATCGCGGCGCGTCAAAGGAACGGGCCATCTTCCGTCGTCTCGTTTGGACGCTACGATCTGGTAGATCCCTGTGCCGCCCGCCTCGAATTCCAGCGCGCATGCCGCCATGTACAGGCGCCAGACGCGGAAGGTCACCTCATCGACTTCCTGCAGGGCCTCCTCTCGGCGCGCTTCGAGTCGCTGAACCCAATGACGCAACGTCAGCGCGTAGTGTGATCGAAGACCTTCGACATCATGGATTTCGAAGCCGGACCGCTCCATCCCGAGCTGGATGTTGCTGACGCAGTCCAATTCGCCGTCAGGGAAGACATAGCGGTTGATGAAATCGGTCGCGACAGTTCGGTTCCAGCCCTCTTCGTCATGGGTGATTCCATGGTTGAGGAAGAGCCCGCCCGGCCGCAAAACACGCTGCACCACGGCGTAGTAGGCCGGCAGATGAGCGAGGCCCACATGCTCGAACATGCCGATGCTGGACACCTTGTCGAATACGGCAGTGTCATCGAGGTCGCGGTAGTCGCGCAGCTCAACCGTGACGAGGTCCTGCAAGCCTTCTGATCGGATGCGCTCGCGCGCGTATTCGAGCTGCTGCTGGCTGAGAGTGATGCCGTGCGCGCGGACGCCATGTTCTCGTGCCGCCCAGCACACGAGCGCGCCCCAGCCGCAGCCGATGTCGAGCAGACGTTCGCCGGGCTGCAGCCGCAGCTTGCGGCAGATGTGCTCCAGCTTGTTGCACTGCGCCTGGTCCAGCGTGTCGTCCGGCGTCTCGAAGTAGGCGCAGGAATAGACTCTCTCGGCATCGAGCCAGAGACCATAGAACACGTTTGAAACGTCGTAGTGGAACGAAATTGCTGCTCGGTCGGTTTGGCGCGAATGTCGATGGGAGAAGCGGCGCGCAACGCGCGAGGCCAGACTACGCGATGGTTTCAAACCATCCTGGTCAGACACGCGCAGTATCAGAGCGTCGCGCAACAGGGCCAGCTTGTCGCGCCAGGAGAGCGAGAACTTCTCGAAGTGCGCCTTGAGCCCAAGCGCGGTGTACAGGTCCCCTTCGATGTCGATGGTGCCGCGGAAGTAGGCCTCCGCCAGCAGCAGAGGATCCGGCCGCAGGACAAGGCGTCGAAGCAGTCCCGGGTCGCGGATGATCAGGGTGTACTCTGGATGCGCCTCGAACTCGTGCAGGAGCACATCGCCCAGACGCAACGCCGGCTGGCGCTCGATGCCGGCCAGCAACCGGCGCAGGATGCGCAGCGCGGCGGCATTCATGTCTGGTGACGGGGATTGCGCAAGTGTCTTGGAATGGTTCATCTGGGGCACCTCAGTTGCTCGCGTGCAGCGCAAGCTGCGATGTAGCAGACGACTCTTTTTCGCGCCGGCACGATCGACATGACCAACGCCACTTTTTTGCATGTCCGTAGAGCCTCATGATGTCTGGGACTATCAAAATCGATCAAAGTCGGTCATGCGCGTACACGACTAGACTTCGCTCGCACAGATTTGCGCTGAACGTCCGCTGCCGCTCCTTCGATCAGACTGCAGACGGAATGGCCATCCGGTACTCCGTCAGGGAGTCGCGTCCAGTCGCGGTCTGCCTGCTGCATGCGCAGATGCAGCTCCGTCGCTTCCTTCAGTCGTCGAGCCTGTTCGTCAAGCCGCTCGCTCAGCAGCGCCCGAGCGCGCGGACAAGGAGATGTTCCGCGTTGACTCATCTCAACGAACTCCGCGGCGTCCTTGAGCGTGAAGCCGAGCGCCAATGCGTTGCGGATGAACCGCACCCGCGCCACGCTGCGCTCGGAGAACGCGCGATAGCCGTTCGCGCCGCGACCATCCGGCACCAGGAGGCCAACCCGCAGGTAATGGCGCAGCGTGTCTGGGGTCACACCTGCCTCCCGGGCGCATTCAATGAGTTGCATCACCGTTCTCCAGCGGGGTAGTCTCGCGTCGAAACGCATGGCAGGAGTTTGAACCCAGGTGCCGCACATAGGTCAAGAGCGTGGGTGTTTGATCGGCTGTGATCCCATTGTCCGTGCGCTTTCGGAAGTACAACCGGCAGAACACGGTGACAGGGGTGGACCGGCTTGTGGGCGACGCCGAAAGCGGGGCTGTTGCTGACCACGGTGCTCTCCCTATTCATCGATTTCGTGTTCGGCACTTACCGAACCATTCAACAACCTGGCAGTCTCGTGCGCGATCACCCACTGTTCGCGCGCACGCACGGCCAGCACCGCGACCGAGGACCTTGACGCCTGAAGCTGGGCGACTTCGGATGCCGGACTGAAGGCGAGATTGCGCTCCTCGTCCAGATGCAGGCCAAGGAATTCCAAGCCGTCCAGAATGCGGCAACGCAGCGTCGGGGAGTTTTCCCCTGCTCCGCCAGTGAAAGCCACCGCATCGCAGCCGCCCATCGCCGCGGCGTAGGCACCGATGTACTTGCGCACGCGGTAGGCATGGACCTGCAACGCCATTTGGGCAGCAGCATGACCATCCCGCGCGCGACTCTCGATCTCGCGCAGGTCCGAGCCCACACCCGACAACGCCTTCAGTCCACTGTCGCTGTAAAGCGCCGCTTCGATTTGCACCAGTGACAAGCCCAGGGTACGCGCGACATAGCCTGGCACGCCGGGGTCGAGGTCCCCGCTGCGTGTGCCCATCACCAGACCTTCCAGGGCCGTCATCCCCATCGAGGTGTCGACAGAGCGGCCACGGTCGATCGCGCAGACACTTGCCCCATTGCCGATGTGGCAGCTCACGATGCGCAGTTCGGATGGAGGCCGCATCAACGCGGAACTGACAGCCGCCAGTACGCTCTGGTGCGACAGGCCATGAAACCCGAATCGCCGCACCCCAACTGCGCGCCATGACTGCGGAACGGCATAGCATGAGGCGTGTTCTGGCATGCCGGCATGAAAAGCGGTGTCGAAGACCGCCACGTGGCGCACGCCTGGCCAACGCTCGCGCGCGATGCGGATGCCGGCCAGTGCAACGGGGTTGTGCTGCGGCGCCAGCGCAGCAGCCTGGTCGATCTCGTGCTCGACTTTCGCGTCCACGAAAGCCGCCTCGCGCAAGAAGGGGCCAGCGTGTGCGACACGGTGGCCGATGGCATCGAGCGACGTCACGCCGGAACTTCGTACTTGCCGCTCGATCTCGTCAAACGCCGCGACATCAACTGCGGGATGGTCGATCGTCGATTCGATCACGGGCATGGCCGATGCCGGGTCGAAAACCCCGAACTTGAGGGTCGCACTGCCGGCGTTGATGGCTAGGATGTGCATGTCTTGGTCGCCGTCAGTGCAGATCGACGTCGCGACTGCCGGCCTCGGCAGTATGAGCCAGCCAGTACAACAGGACAACACACAGTGCGAGCAGCGCATGGAGCCACCAGCCCAGTTCATGGGCTCGGTGCTCCAACACCCCGGTACTAAAACGGCTCTTCAGGCGATCAGCAGTCAAAGCTGGAGGGGCCTTTGTCAAAAAGGCTCCAACTCCAGCTTGTTCGCCACGTGAGCCGGCGATTTCAGCAACGAGTGCGCTCATTACCTGCATTTGTACTGCTTCGCCTTCCGAGCATCAGACCTGCATGTTCATTACATCGGTGTAAGCCTGAACAATTCGGTTTCGGCTCTGCAGCGTGGCCTGAAATGCAATGTTCGACTTGACTCCTGCAAGCATCGTTTCTTCAAGACTGACAGTGGGGTTGTCTAAGGTGACCTCGCGGCTCAGGCGCCCAGATTCACTTTGCAATTGGCTCGTGGTCGCTAACGCTTGCTTCATCGCGTCCAAAAATCCACCGTCTTGAACTGTGGATGCTTTGGACACCAACTTGCCCACCGGATTGAATGGCAGTAGTGCGTCAAGCGAGTTTGTGGTGACGTTCATGGTGTGTCCATTGTCGAACTGACGGAGGTTATGAGGGGCCTTTTTTGCTGGAGATCGAGACCAGCGATCGATACGAAATAGTAAGTGTCGCCAGCCGATCAAGAAGCCCTGCAACTGGTGCGTCAGTCGTTCAATTGCACAGCTATGGATAACAGAAACGTCATCTTGCCGACATCGCCGTGAGTTGCCGGTACGCGTAGTGGTGCGCACCGCAAAGCATGAAGGTTGGCAGGTGCCACGCAAAGGGAGCGTGGTCTACGGCCGTTGCGCAATCTCCAGCAACGGTTTGATGCTGGAGCCAAAGCGGCTCCTGGACGCGTGGTTCTGCTCCAGTTGGCTGTCGGGCAGATAACGGATCTTCAGCTCCGACACCCGGGAGCGCAGTGGAAGCGGCCACTGACGCGAGAAGCGCAGATGCGACGCTACGGGCTTGATGCCCTGCGCGCACGGCGCTCCAGCGTCAACTGGCGCGGCCCCTGGTGGAACCCCGGGCCAGGCACATGGTCGCCGCACTGCCGCCCAAATACTTCACAGGCGTGGGGCTTGTATCGGTAGTTGACCATCCACCAACACCTCCAGCGTTTCACTTGAACCGCCGTAGGCGGAACCGCACGTACGGTGGTGTAAGAGGGGTGAGGGGTTACCCCTCACCCCTCTCGATCATGACAAAGATGTAATGAAGCCGTTATGCTTTTGACAGCTAGTCGTTTGCACAATGACAAAAGTCAAAAATGCATCACAAATCCATGAACAATCTCTGGCTTTCACGACCTACCTCAAGCCTCTGGCTGGGCGCCGCACTAATGGTGCCGTCCCTGGCATTTGCACAGATGCCAGAGGGCGAAACCGCGAAGGTGGGCTACCTGCTCTCGTACCGATCAGCCCTCTCGGGTTACGAGGCCTACAAGGAGCAGTCCGTCCAGCCCTGGAAGGCGGCGAACGACAAGGTGGGTGAAATCGGCGGCTGGCGCGCCTATGCGAAGGAAATCAAGTCGGGCCAGCCCGGGTCCGCCAAGGACGCTGCTCCCGTCACCGACCCGCATTCTGGCCATCACGGGGGAGAAAAACCATGATGCGTTTGCGTGCCACTCACGCCAAACTCGCTCTATCTGCACTCGGACTGGCGGTGCTGACCGGCTGTGCCAGCGTCAGCCTGGATCAGAACATCAATCGTGTCAACGTCGAAGCGGGCAGCTTTACCGAAGGCAAACTCGCCTTGGCTCGTACCCAGGAGGAAAGCGACCAGCGGGCGCAGGCCGCTCAAGCCTTGCTTGCGCAGCCTCTGGGTCAGAAAGAAACCGTTCAGTTGGCTTTGGTTAACAGCCCGTCTTTGCAGGCCCTGCTGGCGCAAGGCTGGGCGGAGTCTGCCGATGCCGCGCAGGTGGGGCGGATTGCCAACCCCATCTTCAGTTTTGAGCGCATGACGGCCGGCACTGAGCTGGACTTGGGGCGTGCGCTGTCCTTTGGCCTGTTGGATCTGCTGACCCTGCCGACCCGGTACGGTGTCGCCACCCGGCGTATCGAGCAATCTCAATTGCGCCTGACCGGCAGCGTGGTGGACCAGGTCACCGGGGTGCGCCAGGCTTGGGTACGGGCCGTGGCCGCGCAGCAGGCGCTCCAGTATGCCAAGCAGGTCTATGACAGCGCCGAAGCGGGCGCCGAATTGGCCCGGCGCATGCAGGGCGTGGGCAACTTCAACCGCATTACCCGCGCACGCGAGCAGGCTTTTTATGCCGATGCCGCCACCCGACTGAGCACGGCCCAGCACCAGGTCACGGCCAGCCGGGAAGAACTGGTACGTTTGCTGGGGCTCGATGAAAGCCAAGCGCAAGCGCTGAAGCTTCCCGAACGTCTACCCGATCTCCCCAAGCAAGCACTGGATCCGCAGGCGGTTGGCTCGCTGGCGACCAAGGCGCGGCTGGACATCCGTCTGGCGCAGGCTGCGCTGGATGGCGCTGCCAAGGCCCAGGGCTTGAACATGGTGACCAGCTTCACCGATATCGAACTCACTGGGCGCCGCAATACCACCTTCGACAATGCCGAGGGCACCCGCTCTACCGCGCGCGGCTGGGAAGTCGCGGTACGCCTGCCCATCTTTGACTGGGGCGGAATGCAACGCGATGCGATGAACGCTCGAACGCTGGCGGCCGCCAACCAGCTTGAAGGCACGGTGCGTTCCGCGGGCTCCAGCCTGCGCGAAAGCTATTCGGCCTATCGAACGGCCTACGACGTGGCGCGGCACTACCGCGACGAAGTGGTTCCGGTGCGTAAGGTGATCGCGGAGGAGAACCAGCTTCGCTACAACGGCATGCTGATCAGCGCGTTCGAACTGCTGGCCGATGCGCGCGACCAGGTCGGTGCCGTCACGGCGGCCCTGGACTCCCAGCAGCAATTCTGGCTGGCCGATGCCGCATTGCAGGCATCCGTAATCGGGCGCCCCACCAACACCACCTTGTCGGTCACCACCAGCGCCCCCAGCGACGCGGGTGCCGGTCACTGATGCAGAGACGATTGCCATGACATCCAGAAGAGATTTTTTCAAGTTCGCCGGTATTGCTGGCGGCGCGGTGGCGGCTGGCGCGGTCAGCCGTGTCGCCATGGCGGCCTTGCCTGAGCCCGTCATTCAGACCAGCCCGAACACCATGGCCCCGCTGATGCCCAATTCGGGACGGCCGTACAACCCAGTGGTGACGCTCAACGGCTGGACGCTGCCGTGGCGCATGAACCAGGGCATCAAGGAGTTCCACCTGGTCGCCGAACCGGTGGTTCGCGAAGTGGCACCAGGGATGAAGGCCCACCTGTGGGGCTACAACGGACAGAGCCCCGGCCCTACCATCGAGGTCGTCGAGGGCGACCGTGTGCGCATCTTCGTGACCAATAGGCTGCCCGAGCACACCAGTGTTCACTGGCACGGCCAGCGCCTGCCCAACGGCATGGATGGAGTGACCGGTCTGACGCAGCCGGCGATTCCGTCTGGCAAAACCTTTGTCTACGAGTTCGTGGCGCGCCGCCCGGGCACCTTCATGTACCACCCGCATGGCGACGAGATGGTGCAAATGGCCATGGGCATGATGGGCTTCTGGGTCACGCACCCGAAAGCTAGGCACCCGCTGATCGACGAGGTGCAACGGGACTTTTGCTTCCTGCTCAGTGCCTATGACATTGAGCCCGGCGCGGCTACACCCAAGGTCGCGGAGATGACGAACTTCAACCTGTGGACCTGGAACAGCCGTGTCTTTCCTGGCATCGACTCTCTGAATGTGCGTCTCAACGACAAGGTGCGCATCCGCATGGGTAACCTCACCATGACCAATCACCCGATGCACGTGCATGGCCACGAATTCGTGGTCACGGGCACCGATGGCGGCCCCACGCCCAAAAGCACGCGCTGGCATGAAGTAACCACCGACGTGGCCGTGGGGCAGATGCGCCAGATCGAATTCGTCGCCGACGAGGAGGGCGACTGGGCCTTCCACTGCCACAAGAGCCACCACACCATGAACGCCATGGGGCACGACATTCCCACCATGATTGGCGTGGATCACAGCGGCCTTGCCAAGAAAGTCAACAAGCTCATCCCGGACTACATGGTTATGGGCGAGCGCGGCATGGCCGACATGACGGAGATGGAAATGCCGATTCCCGACAACACCATCCCGATGATGACCGGCCAGGGGCCGTTCGGCTCGGTGGAGATGGGCGGAATGTTCAGCGTGCTCAAGGTACGCCGCGACCAGAAGCCGGGTGACTACAAGGATCCGGGCTGGTTCAAGCATCCCGCAGGCACGGTGGCGCATGAGTACACCGGCCCCATGGCCGAGCCCGCACGCTTCAGCGCCGAGGGCGGCCAGTCCATGCCGCGCGCTCGCAAGCCAGCAACGCCGACCGAAGTCAAGGTGCGCAAGCCCACTTCGCATGGCGAGCATTGAGTTTTCCCTGCAATCTTCAATATTCAACTGGAAACTACCCATGAAATTCACGCGATCCACTGTTTCTCAACTCTTCGCCATGATCGCGTTGGCCGCATCGGGGGCAGCCTTCGCCAGCGGCAACCATGCGGGCGGCCACGGCCATGATGAGGGTGGCGAGACGGCCGTTGGCAAGCCCGGCGTCGCCGCCAAAGCCAGTCGCACCATCACCATCGAAATGAGCGACAACATGCGGTACACGCCGTCGAACATTCAGGTCAAACAAGGCGAGACCGTGCGCTTCATCGTCAAGAACACAGGACAGGTCAAGCACGAACTCAGCCTGGGCACCGAGAAGGAATTGCTGGAGCACCTGGAGCAGATGAAGAAATTCCCCGACATGGAGCACGACGAGCCCAGCAAGATCACCTTGGGGCCGGGCAAGCAAGGCGACATCGTCTGGCAGTTCACCAAGGCGGGAGCCGTGAACTTCGCCTGCCTGATGCCTGGCCACTATGAGGCCGGCATGAAGGGCGCCATCAAGGTGGGCCGCAAATGATGGCCTGAAACGCACACCACAGCTGGCCCGGCCATGGCCGGGCCAGCCCATAGATCCATCCATTTACCCAGAGGTCACCATGAACACCATCCAACGTCTGCTCACCATTTCCGCCCTGGCCATGGGCGTTGCCCTGCCGATGGCGGGCCATGCCCAGGTCAGTCCCAATTCAGGCCAGACTGCGGCGCCCGCACCCGCATCCATGACCGACGGCGAGGTCAAGAAGGTCGATCCGGACAACGGCAAGATCACCCTCAAGCATGGGGACATCAAGAACCTGGACATGCCCGGAATGACCATGGTCTTCACCGTCCGCGACAAGGGGCAGCTCACCAACCTCAAGCCCGGCGACAAGGTGCAATTCATGGTCGTCCAGGAAGGCGGGAAGATGATCGTCACCGATATCCAGTCCGTGCGCTGAGCAAATTCACAACCGCGCCATCTCGTGGGGCGCGGCAGACCTAGTCAGCCCCTCCACCACAAGGAGGAGGCATCATGGTTCACATTCGCCATACCCTGATCGGCCTCTGTGTCGCCGCCGCCTCCATGGGCGTGCTGGCGCACGGCTCCGACGAGCACAAGGACCAACCTTGGCGACGTGCGGTTTGAGCGCTGTCACGATCGAGGTGGTGTTTCCTGCGGCTTCGAGCACTACTTCGTCGTAGGCTTGCAAGCCTTGAGCAGACTTTTGCAGCGCGTCGTGCTGAAGCATGACTCGGCCGCCGGCTCGCAAGTGGTCGTCCTTCAGATAGGCAATCTCGCCAAAGGTTCGCGAGACATTCAGTCCGATCACTCTCATTGTCAAAGCTCCTTTCTGTGGGTTGAACACGTCACCGTGGGAGCTTGTGGGCAACACGACAACTACGGAATCGCGCGCGCAGCGAAACCCGGCGGCCCGCAGGGGCGGCCAGCTACTATTGATCCGGCCCTTTTGTGTATGAACGCTCACACTGAGCTTGTCGAGGGCGCAGCCTTATTGCTTCGGCCCCATGAAGTCTCAACCTGCGGCATATTTGACCCTGGGGTCCTGAAAGTAGCTCATCACCCGCTCGGGTGACTTCTCCAACATCGCCATATGCTCGTTGGCTGCATCGCGCAACTTGGCCTTGGTTCTGACGGGCACCCGCTTGCCTATGGCCTGCTTGAGGTCGGCGTTGAGCCGTTCTTCCGGGTTGAGCTCGGGGCTGTAGCTGGGCAGGTAGAACACTTCGATTTGTTGGGTTCTCTGTGCCAACCAGGCCTTCACTGGTTTACTGTGGTGGACGCGCAGGTTGTCCATAATCAGAAACACCTTCTTGCCCGCGTCCTTGATCAGCGCTTGCAGGAACTCGATCAGCCGCTCGCTGTTGAAGGCCTCGTCAATGATCATCCAGCGCGCCTTGCCCCGGTTGGTCACGGTGGCGATCATGGACAACTTCTGACGTGTGCTGCCCACGGTGTAAGCCACGGGTTTTTCACCCGCTGGTGCATAGCTCCAGCCGCGCACATCGGTGTTGACCAGTGCGGTTTCATCGCCCCAGTGAATTTCGCCACCCTCTGCGCTGGCCTTTGCCTCGATGGCCGGGTAGTGCTCATCCAGCCAGGCCTTGACCGCCTCGGGTCGCTGCTCGTATGCCTTCTTGATGGGCTTTTGTGGGGTAAAGCCCCAGCGCGCCAGGTATTTTCCCACAGTGCGCACGCCCAGCTTCAAGCCGCATTCCTGCTCGATGAGTTGCATGACAGCAGCGCGACTCCACAGGAAGAAATCTATCTTCAACTGCTCGGGACGCTTGTCAGAGATGGTCTTTTGAATGTGGGCTTCCTGCTGCGGTGTGAGCAATCGGGCATCCCCTTTGGCTCGCCCACGGCCTGCGGGTTTGATGCCAGCCCAGCCGCCTTGCTCAAACAGGTCCAGCACCCGGCGCACTGCCGGGTAGCTCAAGCCCGTCATCTGCACCAACTGCATGACTTTGATGCCTCGTTTGTGCAGCCGCACGACTTGCTTTCGCCGCTCGTGCAACTGCTCCAGTGTCTGGTAACGCGCGTCTTCTTTGTCCATGGAGGTTGGAGAAAACAAACACCCAGAAATTCAATCTTTATGAGGCCGGATCAATAGCACTGGCGAAAGTGCAAACATCATGAGGCCGGAGCAATAACTCGAGCTATCGGCTCATTGAATAAATCGACCTGCCCACGCTACGTGCTGCCAGGTGCTCCCGTCCCGGATGGGCTCATCCATACGCGGAGGTCGGCCGGGACTGTGGGGCTCCGCCCAGTTCGCGCCGCTCCCTGATAAAAATGTCATCGGGCTGTCTAGATTCTGTTGGGGTGCGCTCTCTACGATCAACACATCTCCTCAACGCCCAAGCAAGGCATGAGAGATGCAAGTTTTATTCACCATCGCTAGGAGCTTCAACCATGATCCAACAACGCCTCTCCCTTTCTTCCATGATTGCCGCCGCGGCCGCAGTGGTTACCTTGGGCCTTCCAGGGATTGCTTCGGCAGCGTACGAGCATCCCGCCAACAACGAAAAGGGCTTCATCGTTCACCCGGAACATTTCAAGAGCGAGAAGACGCGAGAGCAAGTCATCGCAGAAACCAAGGCAGCTATGCAGCAAGGACGCCTTTCTTACGGCCAAAGCAACTTCCCGCTTCGCACACCTGATGCGGCAGGTCCAGGCAAGACGCGTGAGCAAGTAATCAACGAATTGCGGAGCGAGTCCCCTGAAGAGCGCGACGCGCGTCTGCGTCTCTACTCCCCGGGTTGATTGCCCACGTTTGGGATGCGGAAAATTGCTTGGAATACATTCTGTGGGATTGTTGGCGTCGGGCTGACTGATAGAAATCTAGTCTAAACAGTTCATTCCAAAATGATCGCAGGCCAATGCTCCTCGGCTTTCGGTAAAATTGTCGGCGCCGCGCGTGTCTATCTGGTCGGTTAGATTGCCTCGATTGTCCTGGCAAGACGTTAGCGATCCAACCGGCCGCGCATCCGGACTCCGAGCCGAAGAAACGTGATTTTTAGTACGTTGATTTTTAAAGATATTTTTTAAGTTTCTTAACAGGCTGCTGAAATACTCCCCTGCGGTCGAACCTGCTCATCGGCTGCAGCCACATTTTTCGCAGAAGCTTTCCGTATGCTGGAAGTCAGCCCGCAAACACGCGTGTTTTCAGCCGCAAAGCACGGTTTTCTGATCCTTTTCCCTTCACATCTGCCCCTGCAGACGGATTTGCCCCAAGCTGCGCAGTCGCGTGAGGTTGTAGCCAGCCATCGTCAGCACAAACATCTGGTCAACTTTCTTGATCCCGCGCACCAGCACTTGGCGCATATGCCCCACCGTCTTGGCCCAGCCAAAGCCCTGTTCGATCAGCTTTCTCTTTTGCTGCGAGATGGCATAGCCTTCGCTGCCTGCGATCCTGTCAGATACCGCAGATTGGCGCCCCGTTTTGTTCTGCGCTACGTGGGGCAGTACGTTCATCTCTTGCAGGGCTTCAATGAATTCCTTGGCGTCGTAGCCCTTGTCCGCGCCCAGCGTGATCGTGATGGACTCATCGCCCGGTAGTGCTTGGCGCGCATCGTTGATCATGACCTTGGCCGCTTCGCGCTCTGCATAGCCATCGGCCTGGGTGACCACAGCACTGACCACCAGCCCGTGGCGGTTGTCGGTGAGCGTGTGGCCCATGAAGCGCAGTTCGCTGGCGGTCTTGCCCTTGCGGTACGGCCGCGCATCCCCATCCGTAGTGGATTCATGGGTGTCATTGCTGCGCTTTTGGTCTTTGAAGTTGCCCGCGTCGGTGCCGTCATCGTCCTTGCGGTCTTTGCGCACAAAGCTCTTGTGGCCCGCCCAGGCCTGGATCAGGGTGCCGTCCACGCTGAAGTGCTCGCCCGAGAGCAGTTCCTGCTCCTGGGCTTGTTGCACGATCTGATTGAAGAACTCGATGACCGCATCGTGCTCGATCAGGCGTTCGCGGTTCTTGCTGAAGACGGTGGGCACCCAAACGGCATCGTCCATGGCCAGGCCAATGAACCAGCGAAACAGAAGGTTTTATTGGGTCTGCTCCATGAGCTGGCGCTCCGAGCGCACGCTGTAGAGCACCTGAATGAGCATGGCGCGCAGCAGCTTCTCGGGGGCAATGCTGGGGCGCCCGCCTTTGATGTCGGCCGCATACATCTGAGCAAACAGCTCGTCCATGTTCGCCAGGGCCTTGTTGACCATGATGCGGATCACCCGCAGGGGGTGATCAGAGGGCACGAAGTCATCGAGGTGGCGCATCGTGAACAGGCTCTCGGTGAAGGTGTCGGCTCCGCGCATGTCTGGCTTGTCTGTATGGTCGGTTGGTTTGCCTCGATTGTCCTGGCAAGGCGTCAACCGGGAGGTGACGGCGGGGAGTATTTCAGCAGCCTGTTAAGAGCTGGGCGCGGCGGGGAGTATTTCTGTTAAGCATTTACCAAGGGTGATGCGTCATTTATAGATCACCTCGATTGCATCAATTCAGACAGACACATGCGTGCCGCGATCCCTTTTTTCGCCGATACAACCATTTCCGCCGAAAAATCCAACTCTCATTGATGTCCAGAGTCTGACGCAACAGCCTTGCCTTGATGCATCGCAGCAGCAAGTAAGCAGGCCGCGCCAAATGCGATCGCAACGTCAGCCAAATTGAAAGCCGGCCAATGCGCTCCCTGCCAATGGAAATCCAGGAAGTCGACTACAGCCCCTCGCAACAGTCGGTCCACTGCATTACCCAGCGCCCCACCTAAGATTAGGCAATAACCAACGCCTTCCCATTTCGACACGCCCTGACGCAACAGGCGGATCAGCCAGAGCGAGACTCCCAGCGCTAGCGCGGCAAATCCGAAGCGCGCCCAGTCGCCTGCACCAGCCAGCAGGCTGAAAGCGGCACCGTTATTCCTGAAATGGACGAGATTGAAGAAGGAGGTTACAGCGACTTGGTCGCCATAACCGTAAAGGAGCGAGACGACGGCCTTTGCGAATTGATCGCCGAGTAGCACTGCGGCAGCCAAGCCATACCAGATGCCGGCCGCTCGAAGAACCGTCAACCTCCCTGCAACCGGCAGCATCGTCAGCAGCGAGCCAGCAAACACCAGGCTACCGGAGGCAATCCCCCAGCCGGCCAACACATCAGCCGGAAAGTGCATGCCCGCTGCAATGCGCGACCAGCCGACCAGAACGACATAAGCAACTAATACCATTCGCTGGCGAACACCGGCCAGCGGCCACAACGCCCCGACAACAAGTGCGGCGTAGGTGGAGTGACCGCTCGGTAGGCTATAGTGCGCCTCCACCGTGCCAAGCACGTGATCCAACTGACCAAATACCGCCGCCGGTCGCGGAAAATCGAGCCAGAGCTTCAAGATGGAGGTGATCGCAAATGCGATGCCGAAGCTGATCACGAATTGAAGAAGCTGCCGCCGAATCGCCAAGGCGCGCCCCGTCACCACCGTTGATCTTGACCATGCCCACAGTGTGAGCAGGACCAAAGGCGCAGTCCAGTAGTTGCCCAGGACGTTGCTGAAGAGCCAGGCCAGTGGCATCAAAATCGGCGGCGTGGCCTCGTTGATGAACTGAAACAAGGCGCCATTCAAGCCACCCCAATCATAGAGAACGGACTTCCAGCTCATCGGCGCAGGAGCCTCAAGCCGTTGCCGACCACCAGTAGACTGGCCCCCATGTCGGCAAACACCGCCATCCACATCGTCGCGCTGCCGAATACGGCCAACACCAGGAACACTGCCTTGATGCCCAAGGCCAGCGCAATGTTCTGCCACAGCACCGCATGGGTCTTGCGCGAGAGACGGATGGTGCTCGCCAGACGCCGCAGATCGTCATTCATGATGATGACATCGGCCGCCTCCATGGCGATGTCGGTGCCAGCGCCGCCCATCGCAAATCCGATGTCGGCCTGCGCCAATGACGGCGCGTCGTTGATGCCGTCGCCCACCATGGCGGTCATGCCATGCGCGCGCTGCAATTCGCCGATGGCGGCTTGTTTGTCCTGTGGCAGCAGGTCGCCTCGGGCGTCGGCAATACCGGCCTGAGCTGCGATGGCACGCGCCGTGGCAGGGTTGTCGCCGGTCAACATGACGGTTTTGACGCCCATCGCGTTGAGTTCAGCAACCGCTTGGGTTGAAGAGTCCTTCAAGGTATCCGCCACGGCGAACAATGCCAGCACCCGGTCTTCGGCGGCGAGCAGCGTGATCGTGCGACCGAGAGCCTCATGCTCTGCCAACTTGGCTTCGAGTTCGGCGCTGCACAGGCCCTGGTCATGAATCAGGCGGTGGTTGCCCAGCACGAAGCGCTGGCCTTGCAGGCTGCCTTGCACGCCTTTGCCGACCAAGGCCTCGAAGGCTTCCACATCCAGCCGCTCGCCAGCCAGCGATTCCGCTATGGCTTTCGATACCGGATGGTCGGAGCGTGCTGCCAAGCTTGCGCCGACTACCGCAGGGTCGAGATCCCCGGCGGACCAAGGCAGGGCTTCCCAGTGCACCAGACGCGGCTTGCCTTGCGTGATCGTGCCGGTCTTGTCCAGCGCCACGGCCTTGATCTGCCGGGCTTGCTCCAGATAGATGCCGCCCTTGATCAAGATGCCTTTGCGCACGGCGGCGGCAAGCCCACTGACCACCGTGACCGGCGTCGAAATCACCAAGGCGCACGGGCAGGCAATGACCAGCAGCACCAGGGCCTTGTAAGCCGCCTGCATCCAGGTCAGATCGGCCAGCAAAGGCATCAGCACCGCCACGGCCAACGCAATCCCGAACACGGCCGGCGTATAGATTGCCGCGAAACGGTCGACAAAGCGCTGCGTTGGGGCACGGATCCCTTGAGCCTGCTCCACCGCGTGGATGATGCGAGCCAGCGTCGAGTCGTTCGCTGCGGCGGTCACGCGGATCTCCAACGCACCAGTCTGGTTGATGGTGCCAGCGAACACCGGGTCACCCACGGCCTTGTCAACGGGAATGCTCTCGCCAGTGACGCTGGCTTGGTCCACGGCACTGTTGCCTGATGTCACCAAGCCATCCAGGGGCACCCGCTCGCCCGGTTTGATGCGTACGGTGGCGTCGATCGCAATCGACTTCGAGGCCTGGGCCTGCCAACTGCCGTCGGGCTGCTTCACCTCGGCTTCAGTCGGTGCAAGCGCCATCAGGCCCTTGATGGCGTTACGTGCCCGATCCACCGCACGCGCTTCAATCAGCTCCGCGATGGCGTATAGCGCCATCACCATTGCCGCTTCCGGCCATTGCCCGATCACGAAAGCACCGGTGACAGCCACGGTCATCAGCGCGTTGATGTTGAGCCGGCCCTGGCGCAACGCCTTGAGACCCTTGGTGTAAGTATCCAGCCCAGCCAACCAAATCGCGATAGCTGCGACGGCCATGCCGGCCAGTTTCCAGATCAGTAGATCCGGCGCGAAGAAAGACACAGCTTCCGCTGCGATGGCCATCCCCAGCGCAGCGCCCATCCGCCCAATGCCCACTTCGAAACCATGATCGTGGTCATGAGCGCCTTCGCCTGCATCCCCGTGCTCAGCCGTCGGGGTCAAAGGCTTGGGATCGAAACCGGCCTTGCGGATCGCTTCCAGCGCTTGAGGCAAGTCTTTCGGATTGGCGTCGATAGTCAGGGTGCGGGCGCCAAGTTGGAAGCTCAGGCGGCGGATGCCCGCCAAGGGCTCAAGGGCCCGGCGGATCTCACCCTCCTCGGAGGCGCAGTCCATGGTCGCGATCCGAAAAGTCGTAATCCCAGCCGCTTGCGCCGCAGGTGGAACCGGTGCAGCCATGGTCACATCGCTAGCGCAATGTGAACAGACAGATCCGCCGCACGATGCGATTTCAGATGTGGGCTTGGCAATAGTGTTCATGGAGGGCATTTGAAACCCTGTACCTGCTTCAGAGTCAAGTGCCTACAATGAAATTCTTGTTCTCGGCCCACCCACGGAAGTTGTCATGAAGATTGGTCAGTTGTCGGAAGTCGCGCGTACGCAGGTCGAGACGATCCGCTTCTACGAGCGCGAAGGGCTCTTGGCGGAGCCGAAGCGCACGGCGGGGAACTACCGCATCTACGATCAGACGCATCTGGATCGTCTCTTGTTCATTCGCCATTGCCGTGCCTTGGACATGACGCTGGACGAGATCCGGGTGCTGCTGCGTTTCCTGGACGCCCCCACCGAGAACTGCTCTGCGGTGAATGCTCTGATTGACGCACATCTTGGCCATGTGGCCGCGCGCGTCAAGGAGTTGCACCTGCTGGAAATCCAACTCAGATCGCTTCAGCAACGCTGCCAAGCGGGGCACGTTGTCAGTGAATGTGGAATTCTCAACGAGTTGACGCAGCAATCTCGAATTGGCCAGTCGGGGGCGCCTGAGTTGCTCGGACGGGGGCGTGGACTCTAAAAACGAGGTGAGGGGCGTGTCCGGAATTTTGTGTAAACGGTTCGGACTTCAATTAACGGAGAAGCGGTCTCCAAACTGAATGGTAAAGCGCGTCAGCGCAGCCTTCCAATCGCGGATGGGCATGGTCCACTTCTGACTGATGTTGCGCAGGGCCAGGTAGAACAGCTTGGTCAGCGCCTCATCGCTGGGGAATGAGCCTCGGTTTTTGGTCAGCTTCCTCAGCCCCATGTTCACCGACTCGATGGCATTGGTAACCGGCATGATGCGCTTTGGCGCCCCAGCGTCCCCGCCGATTCCAGCATATGGTGAGCCCATCCGGGACAGGGGCACCGGGAAGCATGAAACGTGGGCAGGCCGTTTTATACGATGAGCCGAGAGCTCGAGTTAGTAGCTGGCCGCCCCTGCGACCCGCCCGGTTGCGCTGCGCGCGCGAATCCGTAGTTGTCGTGCTGCCCACAGCTTCCATGGTGAGGTGTTCCAACCCACGCAAGGAGGTTGACCATGAGAGTGATTGGACTGGACGTCTCGCGCACCTTTGGCGAGATTGCCTACCTGGAGAATGGCCTGCTGCGCCCTGGCGGGCGAGTGGTGCTGCAACACGCCGAGCTCGAGCGCTTCGCACAGAGCTTGCGGGCCAGCGACGAAGTGGTTCTTGAAGCCACCGGCAATACGGCTGCCATCGTGACGGCTCTGAAGCCGCACGTGGCCAAAGTGGTGATCGCCAATCCGCTGCAGGTCCGGCTGATCGCAGAAGCCCGGGTCAAGACGGACAAGATCGACGCGGCGATCCTGGCGCAGTTGTACGCCAGCGGCTTTTTGCCGCAGGTGTGGATGCCCGACGAGCGAACGCTGACGCTGCGCCGTCAGGTGGCGCGCCGCTCGCAAATCGTCAGGCACCGGACACGGCTGAAGAATGAGATTCATGGCGTGCTGGCTTCTCACCTGATTCCCCATTGTCCCGCAACCGACCTGTTCGGCAACAAAGGCCGCGCCTGGCTTGGCCAGCAGCCGCTTCCGATGGATGAACGCCTGGCTGTGGAGCAGCGCCTGCGTGAACTCGATCGGCTGCAGGAGGACCTGGCAGCGATCGAGAACCTGCTGTGCAAATCCGTTTTGCAAGAGGAGCAAGTCAAACGGCTGCTGACCATCACGGGTGTGAACTGTATTGTGGCCATCGGCCTGCTGGCTGCGATTGGCGACATCGGCCGCTTTGCAAGCGCCGCCAAGCTGGTGAGCTACTTCGGGCTCAACCCGCGGGTGCGCCAGTCTGGCTTGCAGCCGGCCCAGCACGGACACATCAGCAAGGTCGGGCGCGCCCACGCCCGCGCGATGCTGGTGGAAGCCGCATGGTCGGCCGCCAACGCGCCTGGCCCGCTGCGCGCGTTCTTCCTTCGAATCCGGGGCAGGCGTGGCCAGCAAATCGACGCTGTCGCAACAGCGCGCAAACTGGCGGTGATCGCCTGGCATGTGCTCACCGGGCAGGAGGACTTTGCGTGGACCCGTCCAGCGCTGGCAGCCAGGAAGCGTCGTGAACTTGAGCTGCGTGCCGGGCTGCCAGTCAAGAAAGGGCATCGCGGCCCGGCGGCCGACTACAACGGCAAGGAAATACGTGAACGCGAACACGCTGCAGCGCAGCTCGCCGAGCAAGCCTACACGCGCTTCGTCGCCAACTGGCAACCCAGAAACAAGTCTTCGCCACCCCCTTTGACCCCGTTGGGAAGATGACTTCTCCAAAAAGGTTGTCAATTTCATCCGTGGTGTAGATGACCTTGCGGATGTCGGGCGGGTAATCAAAGAACGGGGTCAGCCGAGCCCAGTTCCTGCGCCAGGACTGGCCAATGGGCAGGTACTCCTGGTCCCATTTTTCTTCAAACTCCCCGAGCATCAGTTCGGCCTCCTCCAGGGTGGCGGCGGCGTAAATGCAGCGCAGGTCAGCGGCCACCTCTTTCCTGCGTTTCCACGACACGTAGTTCAGGCTGTGGCGCACCATGTGCACGATGCACAGCTGCACCACCGCCTTGGGGAACACGGCCTCGATGGCTTCGGGGAAGCCCTTGAGCCCGTCAACGCAGGCAATGAAGATGTCCTGCACGCCCCGGTTGCGCAGTTCCGTCACGACCTGCAGCCAGAACTTGGCGCCCTCGGTCTGGGCCAGCCACAGGCCCAGCACCTCCTTGTTGCCTTCCATGGTGATGCCGATGGCCAGGTACACCGCCTTGACCCGCACCGCCCCTTCGCGCACCTTCACGTGGATGCAGTCCATGTAAACAATGGGGTAGATGGCGTCCAGCGGACGGGACTGCCAGGCCTTGACCTCCTCGCTGACAGCGTCCGTCGCCGATGAAATCAGGCTGGGCGAGACTTCAGCGCCGTACATCTCCTGCAGGTGGCTTTGAATCTCGCGCACCGTCATGCCGCGGGCGTACAGCGAGATGATTTTGTCGTCGAAGCCGTTCCAGCGGGTCTGGTGCTTGGGGATGAGCTGGGGCTCGAAGCTGCCATGGCGGTCGCGGGGCACCTCGATGGGCAATTCGCCGAAATCGCCCTTGAGGGTCTTCCTGCTCTTGCCGTTGCGGGTGTTGCCAGCTTCGTTGGCCACCGTTTCATGCCGGTCGTGGCCCAGGTGCTCGGTCAGTTCGGCGTCCAGCGCCTTCTCCACCAGCAGCTTGGTCAGCTGCTTGAGCAGGCCGTTCTCGCCGATGAGGTCTTCGGGCTTCTTGTAGTTGGCCAGCAGGCCAGACAGCAGTTCTTTGGGTACGTCGTGTTTCTTGGTGCTCATGGTGCTTACGGACAGGCCGGCTTGCGCCGGCAGTGGATTGTCCGTTTACACAAAATTTTGCACACCCTCGAGGTGAGCTCCATGGGCGCGTCTCGAGCGGAGCATTTTGGGGAGTTCCGGCTCACGCCTGCTCGTTGCCCACCCCGCAGCAGCGAGTCCGGGCCTCCTTTGCGCTACTTCAGGATGAAGCGGACAGACGCAACGGAGTTACCCGCCTTTGAGACTGCGATAACAGCTTTGGTACCCGCTGGGACTTTGAAACTGCCCGAGCTTTCCAGTTTGCCGTCACCAGCCTGAAGTTGGATGTCCTGCTTGTCGCTACCAGACAAAAGCGTGACCTTTGCGGTCATCCCCGCGACGGCAACGGGCTTGCCGTGGTCGCGCATATAGAGCTGCAACTTGTCCGCTGTGGCGACAAATTCGTATTCGACATCCTTTGCTTCAGCAACAGCGCCTCCGTGCATGGGCTTTGCATCGTGACCATGATTGTCAGCCGCGAAGGCCATGCCCGAGATCGACACCGCCAGGGTGAGAATGAGTTGGGAGAGTTTCATGGGATTACCTTTGGAAAGAGGTTTCAGGGAAGGAAAGGTCCCGCGATCAGCGGGACCTTCTACAGCTACACGGGAGTGGAAGCGACCGGGTGAGAAGGTTCGGCCGAAACATCCTCCTCTTCCTCATCGGGCCTGTGGGCCAGACGGTAAAGAATCGGCAGAACGAGCAACGTGAGCAGTGTGGAAGAAAGAATTCCACCGATCACGACGGTTGCCAAAGGACGCTGGACTTCAGCGCCGGTGCCAGTAGCGATTGCCATGGGAATGAAGCCCAGGGAGGCCACGAGCGCCGTCATGAGAACGGGGCGCAATCGTGTCAGAGCGCCTTCGCGGATTGCATCGTCAAGCCCAACACCTTCTTCCCTCAAGCTGCGAATGTAGGAAATCATCACCAGCCCGTTGAGCACGGCGACCCCTGAAAGCGCGATGAACCCAACGGCAGCTGAGATGGACATCGGAATGTCGCGAAGCCAAAGCGCCAGGATGCCCCCCGTCAAAGCGAATGGGATGCCGGTGAAGACCAGCAATCCGTCCTTGGCGTTTCCGAACATCGCGAACAGCAGTACAAAGACCAGCAGCAGGGACACTGGCACAACGATCTGCAGGCGCTTAGTGGCCGATTGCAGGTTCTCAAAGGTTCCGCCCCAGCTCGTCCAGTAGCCCGTAGGAATCTTGATCTGAGCCAAGCCTTGCTCGGCCTCCGCTACAAAGGAACCCACATCGCGTCCCCGCACGTTGGTGCTCACCACGATACGTCGCTTGCCGTTCTCGCGGCTGACCTGGTTGGGGCCGGGCGCAAGTTCGAATGTGGCGACTTCACCCAGTGGGATGAAATTCGTCCTGGCTTCCGCAGAACGCGGCAGCGGTATGGGCAGCCGCTTCATGCCTTCCAGGTCATTGCGCAGGGCCTCAGGGAGGCGAACAAGAATGTCGAATCGACGGTCTCCCTCGAACATGGTGCCGGCCTCGCGCCCGCCAATGGCAGTAGCCACGGTGTCCTGGATGTCAGCAACGTTCAATCCATAGCGCGCGGCCTTCTGCCGGTCTATGTTCACAGTGAGCATCGGCAGGCCCGTCGTCTGCTCGACCTTCACCTCGGATGAGCCCTGGATCTTCTGCAGCATTGCAGACACTTCTTCAGCAGACTTGTTCAACACTTCCATGTCGTCACCGAAGATTTTTACTGCCACGTCACTGCGCACACCCGAGATCAGCTCGTTGAAGCGCAGCTGAATGGGTTGAGAAAACTCATAGTTGTTGCCGGGAATTTTCCCAAGGATCTCCTGGATCGCCGCGAGCAGTTCGTCCCTGGTCTTGCGAGGCTCCGGCCATTCGTCCATCGGCTTGAGCATGATGTACCCGTCTGAGATGTTCGGCGGCATGGGGTCCGAGGCAATCTCCGCAGTTCCGGTCCTGGCGAAGATTCGTTCGATCTCGGGGAACTTCGCTTTCAAGGTGCTTTCGATCTGCTGCTGCATTGCAACCGACTGGGATAGGCTGGTGCCCGGAATGCGCAGTGCCTGAATTGCAAAGTCACCTTCATTGAGATTGGGAACAAACTCGCTGCCCATGCGGGTCGCGATCACTCCACACAAGATCACCGCGACGGCGGCGATGGTGAGAACGAGCGCTTTGGCGGACATTACGCGATCGAGCATGGGCGCATAGAGGCGCTTGGCATGGCCCAGGAGAAAATTCTCCTTTTCGCTAACCCGATTGCCGATGAAGAGCGCTACGGCTGCAGGGATGAACGTCACGGACAAAATCATCGCGCCCACCAGGGCGGCGACAACGGTGAATGCCATCGGGTGAAACATCTTTCCCTCAACGCCCGTGAGCGCGAAGATGGGCAGATACACCACCATGATGATCAGCTGTCCGAACAGCAAGGGACGGCGCGACTCCTGGGATGCCAGGAACACTTCATGGAAGCGCTCTGCTCGCGTCAGCGGTCGGCCGTGATGCGCCTGCGCATGGGCCAGACGCCGCACGCAGTTCTCCACGATCACGACAGCACCGTCAATGATGATGCCGAAGTCCAGGGCTCCTAGGCTCATCAGGTTGGCGCTCACCTTGTACTGGACCATGCCTGTGAACGTGAAGAGCATCGACAAGGGGATGACCATTGCCGTGATGATCGCTGCACGGATGTTCCCCAGAAAAAGGAACAGGATCACGATCACGAGAACGGCACCTTCTAACAGGTTCTTCTTCACCGTACTGATGGCCTTGTCGACGAGCACGGTACGGTCGTAGACCGTCACCGCGTGGACTCCTTCGGGAAGGCTCTTGTTGACCTCGACCATCTTCTTGCTCACGGCCTGCGAGACGGTCCGGCTGTTTTCGCCGATCAGCATGAACACGGTACCGAGAACCACTTCTCGCCCGTTGTCCGTTGCGGCGCCCGTTCGCAGCTCCCGGCCAATACCCACTTCAGCCACGTCCCGGATGCGCACGGGCACGCCGTTGGCACTACTAAGGATCACGTCGCCAATGTCTTCCAAGGACTTCACCTGTCCTGGTGCTCGAATGAGGTACTGTTCACCGCGCTTTTCGATGTAGCCCGCGCCCACGTTTCCGTTGTTGCGGTCCAGAGCGGTGACCACATCCTGCAGCGTCACGCCTAGTGAAGCCAGGCGCTCGGGGATTGGCGCTATCTGATACTCCTTGGCGAAGCCACCAATGGAGTTGATTTCCGTCACGCCAGGAACATTTCGCAGTTGCGGCTTGATGATCCAATCCTGGATCTCTCGCAGGTCCGTAGCGGTGTAGGGACTCCCATCAGGTTTCTTCGCGCCGTCTTTTGTTTCTACTGTCCAGAGATAGATTTCTCCCAGCCCGGTCGAGATGGGCCCCAGGGCCGGTGTGATGCCTGCAGGCAATTTGTCCCGAGCCTCCTGGATACGCTCGTTCACAAGCTGGCGTGCGAAATAGATGTCGGTACCGTCCTTGAAAATGACGGTTACCTGCGACAGTCCATACCGTGAAAGCGACCTGGTTTGTTCCAGGTTCGGCAAGCCGGCCATGACCGTCTCGATAGGGTAGGTGACCCGCTGCTCCGTCTCCAGCGGCGAGTAACCCGGTGCCTGCGTGTTGATCTGAACCTGTACGTTCGTGATGTCAGGGACAGCGTCGATGGGCAGCTTTTGATAGCTGAAAACGCCGAGCGCAGCCATGGCAAGGGCCGCAAGTAGCACCAACCATCGTTGTTCGATTGAAAATCGAATGAGTTTTTCAAACATGTATGGGCTCCGTGATCAGTGCGTGTGTTCGGCAGATCCCTTGCCGAGCTCGGATTTCACGACGAAGCTCCCCGATGAGGCGTAGGGCATGCCGGCCTTGAGGCCCTGAAGGACCTCGACCCGCTTGCCGTCGCTGCGACCAAGTTTCACTGGCTGGGTAATGAAGCCGCCGTTGACCTTGAGGAAGACAACGGGCTTGTCTCCAACGTTCTGCACGGCGTCAGCCGAGATCGTCACGGGCGCCGCCGTTTCTTCGGACACAACTTCAACGTTCACGAACAGGCCGGGTCGCCAAGCGCCCTTGGGATTTTCAAGAACCACGCGGGCTTTTGCTGTGCGGGTTTGCTCGCCGATCAGCGCCCCCACAAATGCGACGGTGCCAGTGGCGGAGGCGTCAAACGCCGTGGCCTTGATGGTGACCTTCTCGCCCACCCGCACCGACGGCAGGTCTTTTGCCGGAACGTTGATCTCCGCCCAGACCTGGGTGAGGTCCGAGATGGTGAACACGGCTGCATCTTCCTTCACGGCTTCGCCGAGACTCAGGTGCTTCTCGATGACGATGCCGTTGAAAGGTGCCCGCAGTTCGATGCGATTCAAACCGGACATCGACGAGGTGGACAGGCCCAGTGCACTCAGTTTCTGATTGGCGTTAGCCACAGCCACCTCCGCTTCGCTCAAGGCCTGCTTGGCCTGCAGATAGTCCTGCTCAGCCGAGACCTTCTGCTCCCACAGCTTCTTCTCCCGCTCGTAAGTGGTCTTGGCCAGCGCCAATCGCTTTTGAGCGGTCTGCAACTCGCTGCGCTGCTCTGAGGCGGTCGGGCTTGCAATGGCGGCCAGCACCTGCCCTTTCTTGACGACTTGGCCAAGGTTGGCGCTGACACTTTCCACCACTCCCGCAAGACGGGGGACAACGTGCGAAGTGCGGTCTTCGTTCAGCCGGATCTCGCCGGGCAAAAGCAGTGCCGTCTTGATGTTGGCTGCCGACGCGGTGTCCACACTGATCGATGCCGCCTTTATCTGGGCATCGGTCAGTTCGATCTTTCCTTCTTCCTTGCTCATCACGAACATGAAGGGCTCGGTGGTAGTCTGCGCAATGATCTCGATGTCGAACGCATGGGGTTCGGCAACGATCTCGCGACTGACCAGGTTGTCTTTTTCCGCAGCAAATGTCAGCTTTTGCTTTTCGTCCGTCGGGCGGGTCACTGTTGCCGTGACCGTTGCCGCGTTCAGGGTTAGCGCCTTGTCTTTGTCGAACAGCCAGATCCGCAGCCTAGGCTCGCCGCCGTCCTCTGAAAGCAGTGCCTCCAAGCTGAAATCCCCCTCTTTGAAGACGGTGCCGCCGTGGGCGCCCTTGGCTTCGCTCTTTTCGTGGTGTTCGCCGTCAGCATGGCCCTTGTCATCGTCGTGGCCCTTTTCACCGCCTTGGCCATGGTGCTCTCCGTCACCATGCCCCTTGGCCTCGGTGTGGCCTCCGTGACCGTGGCCATCGCCCTCGGCGGCCGCCGCTTTCGGCTTGCCTCCGCCCTGCAAGATGAAGGCTCCTGCCCCGACTCCCAATGCCAGGACGACGGCAATGGCGATCAAGTGCTTTTTGCTGATGGTGGATTTGATGGTGTTCATGGTCATTCTCAGTTCTGCGGTGCGGTCAGGCGGGGGGCGTGGGGGCCGCCGAGCAGGCGATCAACATCGGCTGCTGCACGATGTGCCTCGCCAAGTGCTTTGAGATATTGGGATTTGGCGGTGAAGTAGGTGCGCTGCGCATCGAGCACCTCCAGGAAATTGAACTTGCCGTTCTCAAAGCCAATGGTGGCTGCGTCATAAGCGGACTTCGCCCCCGGAAGCACGTCCTGCTGCAGAGACTGGATCTCCGCTGCGATTGTCGTAAGTCGCTCCCAGGCCTGCGCCACTTCGCTGTGCAGGCGCACGGTGGCCCCCTGCAACTCGTCTCGGGCCTTGTCCTCCAGCTTCAGTGCTTCGAGGAGATTGCCTTGGTTGCGGTCAAACACGGGCAGAGGCACAGAGACACCGAAAAGAAGGACATTTCGTTGTGTCTCGTTACTGCGCTGCATGCCAACGCTGACGGTGACATCCGGCACTCGCTTGCTTTGTTCCAGGTCGGTCAAGGCCTTGCGCCGATCCACCTCGATCCTTGCCAGGACAATCGCTGGCGAAGAAGAAATAAGGGACTGAAGATCGGCGAGTTTCGGGACAGGGGGGAGGTTCTCGGCCTTGCCCCCCAGGAGCGTGAAAGGCGCTTCGATCCTTCCCAATAGCGCGAACAGACGAGATAGGGCCTTGCGTTGTTCGCTCGCGGCCTGGGCGAGCTCGACGCGAATGCCCGCTTCCTCAACCCGGGCCTTGGACTCTTCGACAGGTGACACTTTGCCGGCGGCCACCCGCTTGGCGACAGTGTCGGTTGAAGACTTGGCCAGCGCCACGCTGTCCTTGGCGAGCACCAGGCGTTCTTGCGCAGTCAGCACGTCGAAATAGGCGGCAGCCACGTTGGCTCGCAAGGTTGCCTTCAGCTCGTTGAGCTGGGCTTGCGCCTGCTCGCGCGATTTTTCGGCTGCCTTGGTGCGCGCGGCACGCTTTCCTCCCAATTCCACCGGAAGGTTGAGCTGCCAACTTTGCGTGCGCGTTTTGGAGCGCGCGTCTTCCAGCGAGTAGGCGAGCTCTGGATTGGGGCGTGCGCGCCCTTGCAGAACTTGCCCCTCGGTTGCCTCCAACTGGCGCGTAGCCGCTGCCACCTCGGGATTTCCCTCCAAAGCCAATTCGATTGCCTTGGTTAGCGACAGTGGCGTAGCGGATGCTGTTACGGCAGTCTGAAGTGCTTCCTCGCCACCGACGGGCCGTTGTGACACGCCCTGCGAAAAGGCGCTACTGGAAGCGGCCAGCAATATGGCCGCCGCGCTAGCTGCGAGCCTGACTTTCTTGTGGCCGCGCCATGCGTCCGGCTTTCTTTGAAGGTAAATACCCTTGAACATCCGATTCTCCAGTGATTTCAAAACACGAAGGAATCGGCGGAGTGGCAACCGTGCAGCTGCCTGGCAACTCGTCACTCATCACAGCCGCGACACGCGCAACTACATCCGCCGGTGGGGCGGACACGAATGACTGAAGGAAGGAGAGATGCCCCGCCGATTAGGCGAGGACGGACCACTGAGGGCGGTCAGGGGGAGTGGGCGTTACAGCAGCCAACCGCTCGTTCGGCTGGGCACCCACACTACTGTCGTGAGAGGCGCCTTGCTTGGCATAGGAAAAGTTGAGGGCGCCGATGCCGGCGCCATGGCAAACCCAGCAATCGACATCAAACTGGTCGGCGCTTTGCCCATTCTTATCTGCTTGATCGATCACGCTCTTGGCCTCATGCTTGTGCTCATGATGCCCCACGTGTTGTGTCTGAGCCGTAGCGCGTTCATGCATGCAATAGGTAGCAACCGCAGACCAGCTGAACTGGAATGGTAGCAATGCAAGCATAAAAACAGCTATCAAGCGGCGCATTATTTGAGTCTAGCACGCGACCATGAAGTCTTCGTGTGGGGTACGGATGGACTCTGGATAGAGGCTATGCATTGAAGAATCAGCCACCCGATCCGTACAGTTCCTGGATACGCTGTTTTTCAGCGGCAGACATGTTCAGGTATTCCTGTTGCACCTGCTCACGGGTCTTGGAGGGGCCCGTTGCCTTGACAGGCAGAGCACCGCCGCGCGCGAGGATCGCCAGCGTGCCGTCCTTACGGGCGACGGCCACCGCCTGAAGCACGTCAGCACGGGACATCGTGCTCTGGAAATGGTCGGGATGGGTGGTAAATCCCACTTCGCCATCTGCGGGGTGATACAGCGAGGATGCAGATGCCAGGCTTGGAGCCGCGATGGCAAGGGCGATCAGGGAAAGCGTGAGGGGTTTGCGAACAATCATGGTTTTGTCTCAGGGTTCAGGGGAGCCCTTGGCGGCTTGCCTGAGCTATGCCTTGCGACACGGGGTGAACTTTAGAAAACGGCCAGCGACAAGGAGCCAACAGTCAGATGACAAATTCGTAATATTCGAATGCCCCGCATGCTTCGAGAATGGCGTCATGAAAATCTTGCTCATTGAAGACGAAGTCAAGCTTGCCGAGTACCTGCGCAAGGGTCTCGGCGAGGTCGGCTACGTGGTGGACGTGGCCCACAACGGCGTGGATGGCCTACACATAGCCCTCGAAGGCGGGCACGACCTGCTGGTGCTGGACGCAATGCTCCCAGGGATCGACGGTTTCAGCCTCCTTACCGCTTTTCGCAAATCCCGGCAGACACCCGTTTTGATGTTGACAGCGAGGGTGAGCGTCGAGGACCGGGTGCTGGGACTGCAGACAGGTGCTGACGACTATCTGGTCAAGCCCTTCGCGTTTTCCGAACTGAACGCACGCATCCAGGTGCTCCTGAGGCGCACCCATGGCGCACGGGATGCGGCAGAACCCACGCAACTGCGCCTTGCCGATCTCGAAGTGGACTTGGTGCGGCGCAAGGCGTTCCGTAGCGGTCAGAAGTTGGAGCTGACCGCCAAGGAGTTCCTGCTTCTGACGCTGTTCCTGCGAAGGAACGGCGAGGTGCTGTCTCGCACTGAAATTGCCGAGCAGGTGTGGGACATGAATTTCGACAGCAACACCAACGTGGTAGAGGTCGCCATCCGGCGCTTGCGCAACAAGATTGACGCGCCCTTCGAGAAGGTACTGCTTCACACAGTTCGGGGTATGGGTTACATCATGGAAGAGCGCAACGAATGAAGGCACTGATCCAACATCGCTCACTGCGCCAGAGGCTGTCGTGGTGGTTGGCGTTGCAAAGCTTTGCAGGCTTGTGCCTGGTCTGCCTGGCCGTGTATCTGGTGACCGAGTTCAACTTTCGCGATCGGCAAGAGGAAACGTTGGCGCAAAAGGAAAACGTCATTCGGCATCTGCTGGCGGATGGTAAAGAGCACAGGAATTCTGAAGACCTCGCTCACAAGCTCGACGATTTCCTGGTGGGGCATGGCGATCTATCGCTTGAAGTGACCCAGGCCGATGGGGTCGTGCTCTACGCGCACGCGCGCAACCAGAATGCGAAGACGGTATGGCGCCAACGGCAGTTCGAGGTGGAGCAGGTCGCGGGCTCGGCCTCGAAGAGTTTGCGCGTCCGGCTGTCGCTGGACATCCAAACCGACAATCAGTTGCTTCACCGGCTCGCAGTCACCCTGCTGGTGGCGGCTATCGGGGGAGCCGTCGTAGTTTCGCTGGGCGGCTTCTCTCTGGTCAACCTCGGGCTTGCGCCCGTGCGAAGGCTGGCCAGCCAAACGCGCGCACTGTCGGCCGGCAACCTGCATCACCGGCTCGATGGGGGTGAGCAACCTCTTGAGCTTGTGCCGCTGATTGACCAGTTCAATGCACTCCTGGCACGCATCGAGAAGGCCTACTCACAGATGGAGGGCTTCAATGCAGATGTAGCGCACGAGTTGTGCACGCCACTGGCCACGCTCATTGCCAACAATGAACTGGCGCTAAGGCGCCCTGAACAGACGGACATGCGGGAGGTCCTCGCCTCCAACCTGGAGGAACTGCATCGCCTGACCGGCATCGTCAACGACATGCTGTTCCTATCCCAGGCGGATCGGGGCGTGGGCGCACGCCGCGCTCCCGTAGCGAGCCTTGCAGCGGTGGCTGCAGACGTGCTGGACTACCACGAGGCGGCGCTGGCCGAGGCCAGTCTCACCGCCAAAGTGGTGGGCGATGCCCATGGCGCCTTTGACGCGCCGCTGTTGCGCCGGGCCCTGTCAAACCTGCTAGGCAACGCCACCCGATACGCAAAAAATGACTCAATCGTCCAGATCACCTTCAAGCCCTCTGATGAGGACCGCGTGCTGATCAGTGTCGCTAACTACGGAGATACCATCGATCCAGAGATACTTCCGCACCTGTTTGATCGATTCTTCCGCGGCGATCCCGCTCGCAGCCATGGGCAAAGCAACCATGGCCTCGGCTTGGCCATCGTTGGCGCGATCGCTCGCATGCACCAGGGTGAGCCGGTTGCATGGTCAGAGAACGGGGTGACGATTGTCGGGATGGAAATCCGCGCTCTGTAACGGGCTCTGGTGCCGGTGATCCCACTTACGCATCCATGAGCCCGAACTGTGCTTCTTAGGGGGGCCTGGATCGATTTTCTGATTTATGAGTTCGTGTTTTCCGACTGGCTTTTCTGCAATTGGCCGAAGCGACTCCATCGCACTTACTCCAATGCAGGATATTTGCCCATGTCTTCATGGTTGGACCTTGTCACCGCGATAAGGTCAAGGTCCGCAAAAGATGACAGAAAAGTCACCATGCTGTCCTCGTTCTGTTGGGTCGGGGTTTCTACGATGAACACATCTTCTCATCGCCTGGCAAAGGCATGGGAGATGCAAGTTTTATTGACTTCTATAAGGACCTTAGCCATGACTCAACATCGCCTCTCCCTTTCTTCCATGATTGCAGCAGTGGCCGCAGTGGTCACTCTGGGTCTACCGGGGATGGCTTCGGCAGCATACGAGCATCCTGCCAACAATGAAAAGGGCATCATCGTTCACCCGGAACACTGGAAGAGCGAGAAGACGCGAGAGCAGGTTATCGCGGAAACCAAGGCTGCCATGCAGCAAGGACGCCTGTCTTATGGCGAGAGCAACTACCCAATGCCTGTGCCTAATGTGGGTCCAGGGAAAACTCGTCAAGAAGTGATCAACGAAATGCTGAACGAGTCACCTGCCGAACGCGACGCGCGCCAGCGTCTCTACTACCCGGGTTGATAGCCCCCAATTGGGGCTCCAGCAGAGCACGTTGAATCCATTCTGTGGGATCGCTGGCGTCGGCCTGACTAACCTCGGGACAGCCCAGGCCGCCGTCCAATTTCCCATGACATCCCGCCGCCGCGCACGATGGCGGAAAGCTGTTGTCCCAGCCGTTGCTCTATCACTGGCTTCCACGGCACCAGACTGAAGCCCTTGCCGTCGTCCAGCATGGCGTAGCGTCCACTGACGAGCATGACGGAGCGCCGATAGATCCCAGCCACGCGCTGGCCGTCGACCAGGGGCCGATGCTCCAGCCCGGTTTCGGCGGCAATGTCCTTGGCGGCTTGCGCCAGTTCCCGGTTGCGCAGCGTGCTCAGCAGGTTGCGCGCCAGGACCACGCGCTGGCCACGCCGCTCGGCCAGCCCCTGTTCGGTCAGGAAGTCGGCACGCTTCTGTAGTGCCTCCTTGACCTCGCTGCCAAAGCCCAAATCGCCCAGCCCCTTGTCGCCGCCGATCAACTGCTGATCCAGCCAGGTGACCCCAATCACGCGGGCCTGCCGCTCAATGGGTAGGTGCGATTTCAGCTCCACGGCCACACCGCCCAAGCGTTGCGCATCGTATTGGCGGCCACGTTCGGGCAGGTCGTCGGGCACCTTCCACAGCTCCTCGGTCACACGTTCCACGATGCCGGCCCGGCGCAGCGCTTCGAGGCGGCGGACGTGGGCCGCAACGACTTCCTGCGGATCGCGGCCGGCCTGCACCTGCCCCTGGGCCACGGCCAGGTGATAGTCGGTGCGGTACAGGCCATCGCTGGTCAGCGCGGCGATATTGCGGTCAGCGGTCCGTACTTCGGCGGAACCGCGCACCTCCACCAGCGCGCCGGTCGGATAGTTTGCGGGTTCGTCGCGGGCATTGAGCGCGACATAGTGGGCCTTGCCGTCCGTGCCGTCGATGACCAGATAGCCCCGGTCGCGCAACTCGTCGGCCAACCCCTTGGCGGTCACGCGGCCAATGATGCTGCGCCCATCGTCGCCGGGCTCGAACACCGCCAGTTCGCGCGGCTGCCCGCTCATCGCCCGCTGCATGGTGCGGATGATGTCGCCGCGCTCGCCCAGGGCGCGCAAGGTCTTCTCGGCGTCGGCATGGATGACCCAGGTGCCAGGCTGCGTCTCGTCGGCCAGGCCCAGCCGCTGCAAGTGTTGCAGGCGGCCGATCAGCAGCAGGCGCTGGCGTCGCAATTTGGGTTCGTTGAAACGTTCGATCTGCACCCGGCCATCGTCGCCAGTCTCACGTTTCAGTGTGCGATCCAGGCTCGTCCAGCGCTCCTGCTCCACCTCGCGCTGCAGGCTCTGCTGGATCTCCAGTTCGGTGCGCGGCCCCAGCCATTCGGTCGCCAGTTCGGCGGCCCGATGGCGGAAGCCATCGGCGATGTAGTCGCCCGCGATGATGAGGTCTTTGCCGGTGTCGTCGCGCCCCCGCACGATCAGGTGGGTGTGCGGGTTGTCGGTGTTCCAGTGATTGACTGCCACCCATTCCAGCCGCGTGCCCAGGTCGGCCTCCATGCGGCCCATCAGGTGGCGCGTGTACGTCCGAAGATCGTCCAGTTCAGCGCCATCCTCGGGTGAAATGATGAAGCGGAAGTGGTGCCGGTCATCCTGGCTGCGTTCCTTGAACGCATCCAGATCGGCTTCGTCCGTCTGCGGCCCATAGGTGCGGCCCGGCTCACCATCGCGGCCCGCGCCATCGCGCTCGATGTAGCGCAGGTGCTTGGCAAGCGATTGCGGGCTGGCCTGGCGCTGGTTGACCAGCAGCGTCTTGATGGTGACGCGCCGGGACAGCTGCGTGAGTTTCGCACCGGCGAAGCGCGCCGCCGTATGCCCACGCCCCAGGCGCGAGCCGGGGCGCTTTCCGGTGCCGCCAGCCGACGCCGGGCGGCGCACCGAGGACTTGCCGCCGCTGGTTTTGCCAACCTGCTTGAGCACCTTGGAGACAAAGCTCTGGCCGCGGTTCTTCGGGGCCTTCGGAGGGTTTGGACGGATGCGGAAATCGTCGTCGCGGCGGTTGCTCATCGCTGTCTCCCTGGGAAGTCGTGGCGTGTCCGGTCGTGCGAAGTACGCGGACATGCCTGCATTGGCGCGGGCCTCGCGCCCCACGCGGCACGGCGGCGAAGCCGCTGTGTGCCGCGCCACCCCCACGTGCAGACTGGCTTTGCGGGCGGCTGGGTGCCGCCCCCTTTTGTCTTGCCTTCCGCCTTTGCCTCCCGCTTTCGCTCCCGGCAGCGGCGGCCCAGTGGCGCTGCGCTGCTTGCAGCCAGCCCGCCGGTGAACGCGGTCAGGGCCGCAGCCCGGGCGCGTTCAAGGCAAGACGCCTGCACGGTGGACGGCTGCGCCGGATGCAGCGCGAAGTGCAATGCGAACGCATTTGCACCGCACGCGCGGCGACACGGCAGCAGCCACTGGAAAGACACGCCTGATGGCACGACAAGATGCACGGCAACGTGCAGCGAATCGGCGGTCATCATGGATGTGACTCCAGCCAGACCGGATGCGCCACGCCGATCACGGCAGATGCGCTGACCGGCCCGAAATACCGGCTGTCGAACGACGCCGGATTGGTCGTGCTGAGAAGGAACAGTTCGCCAGGGCGAAGCCGCCGACACTGCGGCCAGGATGGCAGCGAGCGGCCCAGACGGTCGACTCGCAGCACGGTGGCCGAAGGCACGCCGTCGATGCGGACGCTACCGCCAGTGATGCACACCTCCTGCGATGCGACCGCACCCACGCGCTTGAGCAGCGGAACCCGCGTCGGCAGGTAGCCACGCTGCGCAGCCAGAGTGGCGGCCTCGGCCGGGAGCGGAACCAGCACGATGCTGCCCACGGACAACGGACGTGGCAGCGAGTCGGTCCGGTTGCTGGATGGATCGACGCGATACCAGCCGACCGCCACGCTGTCGGACGGGTTGTAGATCAGGCGCGGCAGTGGCGACAGGAAGGACGCCCAGGCCAGCGCGGCGAGGCCACAGGCGGACAGCGCAGCCAGCACGATGCGAACGCGCAGGCGCGAGCGAGGATGCGGCGCGGCTTCTGCTGAATGTACGGCGGTGGAATGAGTCGTCATGGCAGCGCCCTCCCGGCCAGCCAGGCGGCGTGCCGCTCGGCGCTGTAGCCGGGCAGTGGCAAGCGCGCCGCGAGCCGGTTGCCCAGCGTGCGCCAGTACGCGGGCGATGCGGCGGCAGGCGCGATGCCCAGCGCCTCGATGGCGTCGATGCGTTCCAGCACGGCGCGCACGGCGTTCTCGCCCTCGGCGTGCAGCAGCAGGCGCGCACCCGGCTGCACGCCGGGGATGCGCTGCGCCGCATCCAATGGCGTGCAAGCCTGCATCACCATGAGCTGCCAGCGGATCGTGCCGTAATCGTTGGACTGCCAGCGGATGCGGCAGAACATGGCGTTCGGCAGGAAGATGGCTACGCTGCGCCAGCGGTCAAGCCGCAGCGTGCGCGCCGGCTCACCAAAGCGCAGATAGAGCTTGAAACGGTGCTCAAGGAAGGCCAGCGAAACGCGCGTCAGCGGCGTTGAGGCTGGCCGGCCCGTGAGCGCAGCAAGTGGTGGCGACGGTGCCGCCGTGGCTGCGGTAGCAGCAGGAAAAGTAGATGCGTTCATGGCGTGTTCTCCGGGAATTCCCGCTCCAACAGTGCGCGCAAGAGGTCGGCCACCGTCACGCCTTGCGTGAAGGCCGACACCTTGATGCGCGAGCGCATGGCGGGCGTGATGTCGAGGGTCAGGCGGGCGGTGTAGAGGTCGCCTTTCTGGAGCGCATCGGCATCACCTTGGCGAATCCACGCCTCGGCGTGCGGATTCGCAGGCGGGCGCGCGCCGATGCCGACGCGCTTGCCAGAGCGTTTACCGCTGGGTGCTGGCTTCGCTGTCATGTCGGCCACCGCAACAGCTCATCGACCAGTGCCGTGATTTCGCGTGCGGCGGCGCTGTCCGGCGCCGTCTCGCGTGCGACCCGGCCGGCGGCCACGCTGTCTGCGAAGACGATGCGCTGGTGCACTTCCGAGCGCAGCGCAGGAAGTGGCTGCTCGGCGAGCGCGCCGCGGGCTTCGCGCCCGATCACCGTGGTGCTGACGCGCCGGTTGATGACGAAGGCCGCGCGCAGCGCAGGCCGGAACACCTGCGCCTCACGGATCAGCGCCACCATTTCCGCTGATGCCCACAGGTCGTAAGGGCTGGGCTGCACCGGGATCAGCACCCGCTCAGCCGCCAGCAGCGCGGAGCGCGCCAGGGCGGCGATCCTGGGTGGCCCATCAATGACGACGTGATCGGCCCGTCTGGCGAATTCTGACGCTTCCTGATGCAGGGTTTCGCGTGCCAGGCCCACGGCGCTGAACAGCCTTGGAAGACCTTGCTGGCTTCTGCGCTGCGCCCAGTCCAGCGCGGAGCCTTGCGGATCGGCATCCAGCAGGATGACGGATTGCCCTCGTATCGCCAGCTCGCTGGCGATGTGCGTGGCGAGCGTGGTCTTGCCCACGCCGCCTTTCTGGTTGAGCAAGGCGACGATCATGGCGCGGCCCTCCAAGCTGGAATGCTGGCCTGTACTTGCCTTGCAGAACGGGGTTGGTTTGGGCTTCTGGCTTGCTGCGCTTTCTGCCTTTCGGCGGTTGTCCACCGAAACGGCGCGCTTCTACTAAAAGTTAGAGAATTTAAGTTAGGTAAGTTAAGGGAGGCCGAAACCCGCGCCAGCATTGGCTTTGCAGCCGATTGGCACGCCTGATAGCACGATAGTCCCACGCCCGATAGCACGATACCTGGCACGCCTGATAGCACGAGCCCGTCCACAGGCCGCGCACCTGTTATCCCCGTGCCGTGTACGGCACGGGCCGGAAGGTCAGCAGCTCGGCTCCGGTGTCCGGCATCCGTTCGATGCCAAGGACATAGCCGGGCAACGATTGCCGCGCCACCAGAGCGCGCAGGTCGTAGGCGAAGTCGTAGGGCTTGGCCGTGCTGCCCGATTTGCGGTGCAGGTGCCGGAAATCGAACTGCCAGCCGCCGGGCTGATGTCCCCCATGCTTGCGCACCAGCCGGTACAGCCAGCGCTCGATCCCACCCGTCAGCCGGAAATACGCCGGGTCGATGGTCAGCACCAGGGCCGCATCCAGCACGCCCGCATAGAACCAGTCCGGCAGGATCAGCTCGATGCCCAGCGGCGTGCCGCCGGCATCGGCCAGTTCCTTCCACTCGTTGATCCACGAAAACCGATGCAATCGCCGCCCGGTCGTCTCCCGGATGGAGGTTGCCACCGTGGTGGACTGCAAGCGATCCAAGGCCGCTTTGAGGCGCTGGTAGTCGCGCAGCGACGTACCGCGCCCGACGAAGCGCAGGATCTCGTAGGGCGTGGCCTGCATCAGCCGCGACGGGCGCAAGCCCGCATCGCGCGCTTCGACGATCTGGCTGGCGGCCCAGATCAGGATGTCGGCATCCCAGATCGTGGCAATGCCGTGCTCGGCCGTCCCTTCCACGCGGATCGTGATGCCGCTGGCGCGGAAGTCGATAGGCGCAACACGCCGCGACTTCGCCAGCGAGAAGAACGGAAAGGCCATCAGGTCCTGGCTGTCGCGCGGCGCCATGTCGCCCGGCAAGGCGCGGAACAGATCGAGCTGTTCGCGCTCCTGCGAAGGCTTGGACATGGCTATGGCCACCCGCGCGCCAGCGATCAGCGCGCACGGCTGTCCGCCGAGTGCTGCTCGGCGTACTCGGGATCGGACGTGCTCTCGAAGCTGCGCTCCGCGGCCCAGGCATCGAGGTCGGCTACGGCGTACATGACGCGTCGGCCGAACTTGCGGAACTTCGGACCGCCTCCGATCACGCGCTGTTTCTCCAGCGTGCGCGGCGACAAGCGCAGGTAGTCGGCGGCTTCGTCGTTGGTCAAATAGCGTTGGGGTTGCGCAGCAGCCGTCGAGGGTGTGGCAGCAGGTCGCAAGGGAGCAGGACGCATGGTGAAAACCTCCATCGGTTAAAAGGCTCCGGCGACACAACGCAACCGGATGGAGGCAGTCTCAGAAAACGCGGCTGTTCTGCTCAGGGTCGATCTGCGCTGGATGCAGAACGACCCTTCTCAAGCGGCGGCAGTTGTGCTAGGCGGCGGTAGCCGCCGCGCATCAACGCATCGCCGCGCTGCACCAGGCGGCGCACCTTGGAGCGCAGGCCGCCGTCGCTGTACCAGTCGGCCGCCGCATCGACTCCGTACAACCCTTCGGCGATCCCGCGCAAAGAGGCGCCCGCCAGGGCCGCATCGAGCGCCTGCAAGGTGTGCAGTTCCTGCAAGACAGGCAGAGACGGCCGAGCCGATGCCATGGCAGCAGGCGCGACATCAGCGGCGGTCGAGAGCTGTTGCAGCATGGCGGCCAGACCTTGCAATTGCGCGCAGGCGCGGATGGCATAGGCGAAGGCCATGCCATCGGCTAGGCCAGGCGCGATAGCCAGCCGCAGGCTGTAGCCGGGCCAGCGCAGCACCAGCATCAGTCGCTTGCCGTCATGGATCAGGCATTTTCTGCCGGGCAGACTCCAGAACGCGAAGACGATGGCGTCCATTGGCGGATCAGCGTCAGGACAGAGCTGGAGCACGCCATCGTGGTCGGGGAACCAGGCTGGATGCGCGTCACGCGAATCCAGTTCTGGGTCTTCCAGCAGGCGCAAGCCCCAACGAGGCGCCGTATCGGATCCGCGACGACGGCGCAACCAGTCGAGCCGGTAATCGGGATTGCGGCGCAGGTACTCCCAGGCCAGCGCAGGACCATCGAGGTGCAGTATGTAGAGATACGCGGCTGTCGGATACCAGGGTTCGGTGTGATGCACGGCCATAGCGCAGGCTCCTGTCGAAGATCAGGAACGTCGCCACGGCCAAACATGCGGAGCTATCGCATCAGCATCAAAACATCATCAAAATCGGGGTAAGTTAACCATTGATATTCAAGATCGATTGGCTCCGGGGGTATTGCGAAATTCGTCCGAATGCGACGACCGCACGGCCACATAGAACCGCGCAGTACATAACACCATGCTCCAGCCCGCATGAAAGATCATGACTGCTTTAGCCACGGATGCACAGGTTGGATGCAAGAGTTCAGATTCAGACCAGCCAGGTCTTGAATAAGACTGAAATAGTCTCAATGCGCCCGGCTGCGCTGGAGCGCGAACGGTTCAATCGACGATGGAACCGTTTTCCTGGGCCAGCCGCAGATACTCCGACAGTGGCCGTACCGCCTGGAAATACCGATCCCGCATGACCGGCAGCTTGTTCGGGCCGACGATGGAGGCCAGGTCGGATAGCTTGATATGACCCAGCTCGGGCATGCCCAGCCCCAAGTCGACCAAGCCATGGGCGGTGTCCCGATCCGCCGGATTGAGCGAAGCCAGCAGCCAGGTCGCATGAGCATCCGGCGTGAAAAGCCGCACCACGGGCAACGGGTCAACGTACTGACCTTCAGCGCGGTCTTGGCCGTTGGTCAGCAGTTGCACGCGCTCGTCCTCGGTGATGAGTGTGTTCATGGTGGCCATCCTTTCGTCGGTGCACGAATCCGCCAAAATGTGAAGGCGCAAAACCGCATCGGTGGAAGTCAGGAAAGACACAAATGTGATTCTGCGGTTCTGCCGGAAGACACAGATGCGGATTTACTGATTTCCGCAAAAGCACAAAAAGAGCCCTATAGATTGTAGTCCTATAGGATGCAATCGAATTTCATCTTAGGTTTTGGGGAGAAACCTGAGGTGGAGGCAAAGCACTCATTAGCAACAGCATTGAAAACAGTCCGCAAGGCGCGTGGACTGAGCCAGGAAGCATTTTCCGACGTATCCAGCCGCACGTACATGAGTTCGCTGGAGCGGGACCTCAAAAGCCCGACCCTGAACAAGCTGGCCGAGCTGTGCGAGGTCATGCAGGTGCATCCCGTCACGCTGCTGGCGCTGGCCTATGCGGGCAAGAACCCGCAGCAAGCCGACCGGCTTCTGGCGCAGGTGCGGCAGGAGTTGGAGGCGGTGTTGAAGGCTATCAACGAATCGTAGCGCACCTGGGCGCTGGCTTGGCCGATCCGGCGCAAGCCGGTTCGGCACTCTTGCAGGGGTGCCAAGCCATGTGCGGCGGGGATGGGCCTTGCGCCGATCCCCAAGAGGCAAGCGAAGCGCGCAGTGCCGCAGGCGCGAAGGCGGAAGGGATTGACGCCGCATGGCCGTGAAGACATAGAGGCGGCACGGGGCGCAGACCGAAAGCCCGGCGGCGCATTGCACCGACACTCCCGAGGCAAGCGTTCGCCACTCCTGGAAATTCTTACATTTAATGTAAAGTGATACAAATTCTAGGGGCCGGGACAAAGGCGGCACGATGCAGTTGTTTGTCAGGCAGTAAGCATGCCCTAAGCACCGCTCACCTGTGTACTAACGGAGATTGAGAAAAATCATGGCATATCGAAATGGAAACTACACCGCCTTTTACGTAAATGAGCCGTTTGATCCCAGTCCGTTGGGTGCTAACGCAACAAAAGATTTTTGCTACTACAACACCCTGCGGATGTGGAAAGGTGCTGACGCGGCGTTCCCTTTTGTTGACTCGCATGAAAAGACTTACAGCGTCCGCGACGGTAGCAATTGGGATTTGACATTGAAGCCGCGACTCAGAGAGCGCATTCGGAGCTCAAAGAATATCGTCCTTTTTCTGAGTTCGATCACTGCAAATTCTTGTGCGCTCCGAGAAGAAATTGACTATGCAATTAATGACCAGGGACTCCCGGTCATTGTGATCTACCCCGGATATGACACAAAAGAAAGCCTTCTGGCCAATGGATTTCTGAAGAAAGAGGTGAAGAATCTTTGGGAGAAGCTGCCCGTCTTTAGGGATTCGATGGGAAAGGTGCCTACTCTTCACGTTCCGATGAATAAAGAGCTCATAAAAAAATCTCTGCAGGATAGCGACTTCATGGTTGGCAGCAAGAAAGAGTCCGGAATTTATCGATACAACCCGTAATTCAACCGATATAGCAGAGAAAATAGTTTGACCAACCTATGGCAAAAGTTAGCTTCGTTGACAAGCGAATTGTAAAGAAATTCCTTGAGATCACCTCCGCTGCCAGCGGCACGGTATCGGCAGTCGTTCTATTCGTTGATATTCCTGTCGAATGGAAATTGCGAGCCGGCTGGGCTTTCTTGATTCTACTGGCGCTCACCTATTTGGTGATATGGATCTGGTCGAACAATCTAAACAGCATCGACATAAACGTTGAAGGCAGTGATGTTACGATCAAGGTGGGTGACATTTTTCAGCAATCAGGATTGAAAGCAATCGCCTTCAATGAGTATTTCGACACACAGGTGGACAACAAGATCATCAGTGAAAAATCTCTTAATGGCATCCTGATAAAAAAGCACCTCGATATTTCTACCTCTGAGCTAGATCTTTATATCGAGAACTATGCTTTCGATGGCAGCGAGGTTTTGGAAATTGAAAATGACCGAAAACAAGGAAAGAGGCAAAAATATCAAATCGGGACAATTTGTCTCTACAAAGATTATCTACTGACGGTGTTCTCCAAGTTCGACGAGAACAACAAAGCTCTTCTGACGATGCCAGAGTATCTTGAATTCCTGATTAATTTCTGGGACAGGGTAAATAATTTATATGCCCAAAAGAGTGTCTCCACTACGATTTTTGGCTCAGGAATTACTCGCATCAAAGGGCATAAGAATATCGCCGATGAGGATCTTTTGAAGATAATGTTGTGGACGTTCAGAATCAGCGAAATGCGATTCAAGTATCCTGCGAAGCTAACCATCATCATTCACAAGGACAAGATTGGCCAGATCAATCTTCTCGACATTAAATCGGTGAGAAATGGTGTGTGATTTTTGCCGTGGCGGCCATACATGGGCGCCACGCACAGCGCGGCGGAGATGGGCCTTGGGCCGATCTCCTGTGGAGGCAAGCGGAGCGCGCAGCGCCGCAAGCGCGAAGACGAGAGGGATTGAAGCCGAATGGCCGTGACGGCAAAGGCCGGCACGGGACGCAGTCCGAAAGCCCGGCGGTGCGTTGCACCGACACGTCCTGCATGTGCCTTTACAGACCCAAGCTGTTCTCCAGCTACTAGGCAATGCTTGGGCCCAAAACAAGCGGTCGACAAACGATTGGTATTGCGCAGCGCTGCATCAGCAGCACAGCGCCCCGCCGCAATGGGCGGGGCGCTGCGCGGACTTCAGGCCGCCTGTGGCTTGCTGCGCGACCAGATCAGGGTGTGCGTGCCGTCTTCTTCCTCAATCAGGCGGGCATAGACCGTCGCCGGAAACGAAGGGTCATCGAGGGTGCAGGACACGTAGGCTCGGCCGGCCTCGCTGGTCTTCTTCCACGCCGCGCCCACGTCGTAGCCGGATGCCTGGATGCGGAAGTCCGGGGCGTTCTCGTTGCCGCCCTTGTCGTTGGAAACCAGCTTGGCCTTGACGTTGAGCGTCAGGGTGCGAAGCGAGCCGGTGAAACCGTCTTTGTCTGCGGTGAAGGTGCCGATGGTTGCCATGATGAATTTCCTTTCGGTTGAACAAGGTTCGCGCCCATCGCGTCCTTGTTGTGATCCGGCCGGCGGGGGACGGGCTGGCTGCACCGCTTGCGGTCGAAACGCAGTGGAGAGCCGGGAGGCGAAAAGAATTTGTCCCGCGAGGAATGCGCTGAACGCAGTGACAAAGCAGGGGAAATTGTTTTCGATGAACGGTTGCAGCCATGAAGCCCGAGGCGCAGCCGCGCCACCGCCAGGATTCACAACGAGACAAGGACGCCTTGGGCCGATCCGCTCCGAAAGGAGTTATGGCCGACTCGGCATCCCCGCACGAAGGCTTCACCGACTCGTTCCCTGACGCGGGCCAGGTCAACGCTCCAACGACTGACCAGAAAGCCCCTGCCGCACCTTGCGGTGTCGGTCTTGAGGCGTGGCGTGGAAGTCCCATAGCTAGGCCGGGCGTTGTGTCCGTGAACTGTCCTTCGTGACGTAACGGGCGAGAACCGCCAGCGTCGAGGACGGCACGCATTCGCACAACCTGCCTCAGCAAGCCCCGGCGTATGCGCCGCATCCAACCCATCGCGGCGGGGCGCTGGCCAGGCCGATCCGGCGGAAGCCGGTTCGGCGGATTTGCAGGGGCGCCAAGCATCGCGCGGCGGGGATGGGCCTGGCGCCGATCCCCTGGAGGCAAGCGAAGCGCGCAGCGCCGCAGGCGCGAAGGCGTGAGGGATTGAAGCCGAATGGTCGTGATGGCAAAGACGGCACGGGGCGCAGCCCGCAAAGCCCGGCGGCGCATCGCGCCAGCACGCTCAAGCGTCCTGAGCACCCAACAAAAAATTCGCACATCGAGCGACGACAAAGATCACCCGTTATGCGTCCTATGCCATCATCAAGCCGGTCGTCGCATTGCAATTGAGGCAGTCACTCCGTACCAGCAATAGCTTGGATCAAATGAATAGCGGGAGATCTTTCTCTACGAGGCTTATCAACTTGGGAGCGATCTGACCACTGATCTTGACGGTGCCGTTCGCGGCAAATGCAATTTGCCCTCGCAGTCCACTCAAGACGAGTTCAAACACTGCAAGCTCGACCTTGTACTTTAAGCCCGCGAGAACCTCCATGCTCTCAACCACCATCCCCTCGTTCGACACGAACTCCATTCGAGCGACGAGATTGTCAGCGAGAACCGCACCAACGACCTTCAAACCTATGAGCTTAGAAGAATCGACGGAATTGAAAACGGAAGAGGGGCGCTCCTTGTCGAACGTCACCGGTTTCGCAGTAAAGCCCATGCCGGCCAAGGTTTCGAGCGCATTGAGGAGATCGCGAATGTTTCTTCCAGCATTCTCAATTCTCAGGAAGATCAGGTCACCCAGTTCTACAACTGCAAAATCGGTAAAGCTTACGCTGTCTATCTGCTCGTAGGTCGGTGCCCCTTCGGCATCCAGCTTGGTTACGACGACTCGTGATCGCCAAAGATACCGGTAAGAGGCACCACCACTTGGTGCTCGCGCAAACCCGTGAGCGGCTGCAGACTCGAAAGGGCAGTTGGCGACAATCGCCGCCAAATCCCGAGCGCGGGCTGGTAGTTGAATACGAAACCACCGATACCTGATCTGCATCACTCGCTCCCGGTGTCAGTATCCTGAAATTCAACTCTCAGCGCCGCAACCAGGTCTCGGGCCTTCGACTCAATGACCCGCGAAAAAGCATCAATTTCATGCTTGTATGGTTGTCGTCGTCGTGTCGAGATTTTTCCCTCTTCGACTGGGAACACGCCACTCAAGATGAATGAAAATCCCGTGCAATCCTTGAGATCAGAAAAGCCCGCCTCAATGTCGTAAACATTGCCTGCTCCCATGGTCTCGGTTGCAGTCCACCCCATCTTGATGATGTAGTAATTTTCTTCATCAAGGAGTCCATTCAGAATTTCCGATCGACTGACCCCGTTGCCGCGAAGAAAAACTCGTTCCACATGGGTCTCAGAACCCTCGGCATCCTCTTCTTCTCCGTCCTGCTCAGGCTTCGCTTTGAATACGTAGACGTCAGTCACGTCACGCCGGACAAAGCCAGGCAGTGAACTCGCCAGCTCGTGAAAGAACTTGGATCGAAGCTTTGCCCACGGAATGTCAAACAACGCAACGACAACCTTGGTCAATGGCTCCGAGGTCGATTTCTCAACCTTTGCTAATAGCGTTTCCCGGACTCCGTTGAGGTAGTCGTTCTGCGTATTTCGCACAACATACCCTGCCGGGGATTTGACGAATTCAATGGTTCCATCACGAACTTGAACTTGCGAGAACTCGCTGCGTTTGTAATCGATCTGGGAATATTGAACTCGAATGCTGAGATTGTCGCCTTCTCGCGTCACTTGCACTGTGTCGCCGCTTGCCTCCATTTCTTTCTTCAACTGCTCAACGACGCCTTGCAGTTCGTCGGTATCACTTACCCCCGATACATCCATTGACGTCGTGCGCTCACGTCTCACGACGACGCCGAGTCTGGCCGCAATCTCCTTGTGGTCGTAGTAGTCGTGCGTCAGCGTTGAGAAGTATTTCGCAAGGTCTTCTCGCGATGTCTTCTTGCTGACCACGATATTGCGGCGTTGAAACAGCCGGATGACGGTCGGTGTATCAACCTTGTGCTGATTCAATGCATCGAAGACATTTTTATCACTTGCGTAGTAAAGCGATGGGCCATGAGCCCGCTTCTTCATTCCCGCCATCCCATATCTCCCGGATTATACGTGCTGGTAACGCTTGTAATCCTTTCAATCTGGATCTTCGCGAGAATTTCCTCGCGTGCAGAATCAAACCCCCAGGCCTTTACATATTTCTTCTGGGCTGTGAGGAAGATGGATTTGAGATCATTGGGTGCGTCTGGGTCAGTGACGCGCAGCAAAATTCGCTCACCGGACTCCAGCATCTGGAACCTCGACAAGCTGTCGAGAAAGTACTCAAACTCTTCTGGGCTGGATGCAGGTGCGTTGTAGTAGATGATGTAGCCCGCACTCTGACTATCCGTTGCGGCGTGCTTGATGATGATGTATGGTGAAGTCAGCGTCTCTACAGTCGCCGGCTGCGCCCAAACATCCCCCTGTCGGCGTGACATCACCAAATCAGGGTAGTAGAACGTGTATGTTTGCGGCAGTTCACCTTCGCCTTTCAGGCGGAGAACGTCGTTCGCTATGCTGTACAGGCGCTGAATGTCTTTTGGCCCAAGGTAATGCAGCTGAGTTCCAGGTGCCACAGGAAGTGCTTGCAGATCGACCTTGTCGATGGCCTCATAAAATGGCTTGTCGTAGCCATTGTCATGATTGTGAACGAATAGCAGCCCACGAACCTCATACGCCTCTGATTCGTCAACGGAGTATTTTGACCTCCAAGAATCTGAGCCTCGCGCACAGTCAATCGTCATGCACAGTGATTTGAAGGCACTGCGCAATCTAGTAGAGTTAATTGAATCAGCGGCATAGCTCTTTAAATCGGTGTGGAGATAAACCGTCTTGCCTAAATATGGATCTTGGTACAAGAAAACAACGTCACCGGGGTGGGTAGCCTTTGGCTTTCCACCTTCGCCAAGGTGCTTTTCATTGGAGCACTCAAAGTTGTCATCCATCTTGGGATGAATTCCCCACAAGAAATGCTTCAAAATATCCTTTGAAAGCCTCGGTGCGATCTCACCAATGTTTATTGTCTCCGCCACAACTCCTCCTTCTTGTTTGGCTGCTACGGAGGCCTGGGCACCAGCTACGCCCTGCCACCAATAAGCAGGGAAATTAGAGCATATTCCACACGTGCAATTGCGCTACGAAGCCCCATTCTCTTGGGTAGAACGTGCCCGAGGCATCGCGCCGCACCGCAATGCCTTCAACGCCGCCGCTTGCCTCTGGGCGCAGGCGGCGGCGCGTGATGTTCCGGCAGCTTGGCTTCTGTACCGGGCGCGGCTACCGCCGCGCCCGGATTTTTGTATTCATCGGCCCCACGGCGAGACGCTGGGGCCGGTGCTGGGATGACGGCTATTCCTTCGTCTCGATGATCCACCATACGGCACGCGGCCAAGAGCGGCCCGTGATGGGGTGCATGTCCGTGCGGTCGGCGCGGGCCGTCCAGCCCGAAGGCAGGCGGTGGCCGCGCACCGTGCCGGGCGCATAGACCGCCGCCATGCGCGGGCGGCTGGTGTTGGTCGTGGGCATGGTCTGGCTCCTTGCAGGAAGCGCCCCGGCCGAAACCGGGGCGCTTCCTGCGGCGAGGGTCACGCGGCCAATGCCTCTGCGGGTTCATCCGCCACGGTGGCGGCTTCTTCCGCATCGTGCTGCTCCGCATCCTGCGGGCCTTCCTCGGGCGCGTCCTCCTGCGTGCCTTCGGCCTTGAAGATGGCGGGCATCCAGCCCGTGCCATCGGCCAGCCGCTCGGCTTCGCTGGCAATGTCGACCTTCTTGAGTTTCGCTAGCCGGGTGACATGCTCCGGCGCGAACTCGCCCACGGCTTGCAGGATGACGACCTTCGGCACATGCCGGAAATACCCCTCGGCGGTCGGCTGCCACCATACGGCCATGTCCAGCCCCACGGCCTGCGCCAGTCCCGCGCCCGGCTGGTGTGGTGTGGCGCGGTGCGTCACCACGTCCGCCGTGGACGCCGCGCACACGGCCAGCAGCTTCACCAGTTCGCCTTGCTCCATCACCAGCAGCGCGGCGAACAGTTCGGCGCTGTCCTTGGGCAGCTTGCCGCCCCATGCTTGCTGAATCTCGCGCAGCGCCACGGCGGCGGACGATTCCGGCCAGTCCGGCGCCATGCCTTCCAGCCGGTTCTGCACGGTCAGGCGCACACCCAGCGGTTGGTCTTGCCCGTAGGGGCGTTCCTGCAGGACGGTTTGCACCATGCCATGCGCCAGCGCGGCCAGCGCCACCTGCGGATGCCGGGCGACTTCGATTTGCAGCGCGGCAGTGCGGTGGGCGCTCAACCGTTGCGCCAACCGGTCGGACATGGCGGGTGCTTTCGCTTCGTCTGCCGTGTCGCCTTCGTCGTTGTTCTCGGCTTCCTCGCTGCCGAAACCCTGCCGTAGCCGTTCCAGCGTGCGCAGCGCCTTCGCTTCGGCCTCACGCATCAACCCGCGATGAATCACGATCTGCCCGTTGCGGTCGATGGTGACGATGGCCCCGGCTGCGGCCTTCACGCTCGTGCTGTAGCCCTGCAAGCCATCTTCCAACGCCTGCAATTGCTCGCCCAGGGCTTCGCCTTCCTCCTGCAAGGCTTCGGCCTTGTCCTCGTCGTCGGCCTCCATCGCGGCATCGAGGGCTTCGGCCACCTCCCGCATCTTGGCTTGCAGCTTCTCGATGCGCAGGGCTTCGCGCTTGCTCGGCTCGCGTCGCTCCCTCGGGGCACGCTGGAAGGCTTGCAAATCCGCATAGATGGCGGCGGGCGCAATATCCACCCATGCCCAGCCTTCGGACTTCACCTCAGCGGCGATGCCCGCCAGCCTGTCTTGCGCCAGCCGTTCCAGCAATGCGGCATCGGTCAAATACACGCCCGCGTCACCTTCTGCGAACAGGTCACGGCGAACACCGCCGCCCGCCTGTTCGTAGGTGTCCAGCCCGACGAAGCGCACCAGCGGATGCCGGTAGGCGTCTATTTCCCGTTCGGTCAGGCGTTCGCGCAGGTTGTGCGGGCTGCGCTGCCACGTTGGCGCATCGTAGAACGCGGCTTCCTGCGCGGCGTGGTCGTCGGTGATCGCAAGCGCCATCAACTGATCGAGCGTCACGGTATCGGCTCGATAGTCGGCCATCAGCCGGGGCGAAACATTCGCCAGCTTCAAGCGCCGCTGTACCACCAGCGGCGTAACGCTGAAATCCGCTGCAATGTCTTCAATCGGTCGGCCTTCGGCCACCAGCGCGGCAAAGGCTTCAAACTGGTCTGCCGGGTGCATGGCTTCGCGCTGCACGTTCTCGGTGAGGCTGGCGGTGCGCGCCGTGCCATCGGCCACCAGCAGGCAAGGCACTTCCCAATCCTTGGCGATGCGGTGCTTCTTCGCCAGCAGCTTCAACGCGGCCAGCCTGCGGCCACCGGCCACCACCTCGTAATGCTCGCCACCTTCAACATGTTGATTGGCGGGAATCACGATGAGGTTTTGCAGCAGGCCCACGCGCTGGATGCTCGCGGCCAGTTCTGGGATGGACATGCGCGGGGTCTTGCGCACGTTGCGGCCCGTGGGGCGCAGCACCAGCCGCGACAGCGGAACCAGAATCATGTTCTTGCTCGGGTCTGCGGCTTGCAGCACGTTGGCGGCAGTGACGGCGTGGGCTTCGGTGTGGTTAACGGCGTTCATGGTGTATCTCCAATCAAGTGAAACAGACAGGGAATGGAGGGGAAACCGCCCCTCCGGCGGGGGACGGATCAGGCTTTGAGTGCGCGCATGCCATCGGCCAGCAGCCATAGGGCGCGGTTCAAGCGAACGTCGGAATCAATGCCTTGCACGGGGCGGGTCTGCTGCCTGCGGCCATTGGCGCTGCGGCCATGCAATCCGCCTTTGGTCAGGTTCTCTTGCGTGCGGTTGAACACGCTCCACAGGTCCGGGCGGCGGTCATCGAAGCGGCGCGGCATCAGGATTTGGTTTTCCGTGATGGGCGCGGGCTTGTCCGGGTCGTCGTACTTCAACGCCAGCGCGGCGCGGGCGAACACTTCGGATTCGCCATCGTCCAAGGTGATGCCGCGCATCAGGTCGCGGGATTCCTTGACCCGCTCGAAGCCGCTCAACACCTCGTAAGCGCCCTCAATGACGTGCCCGGCCACGTTGCCTTTGTGGGGTGCGCGCACATCGGCCACGGTGTCACCGCACACCAGCCCATTGCTGCACACGAAACGGAACATTCCGGCCAGCATCTGATAGCTGCTGGTGCCGTCATGCGAGTTCAGCAGCACGATTTCGTTAGCTTCCGCGCCATTGATCTGGCTGGCATGGCGCAGGCGCAGCATGTGTTTCGTGTGCTCGCGCTTGCCTTCATCGCGCACGCGGGTCTGCGCCACCATGAAGGGCTGGAAGCCTTCCTTGCGAAGCTCGGTCAGCACCGCCGCCGTGGGGATGTAGCTGTACCGCTCTGAGCGGCTTTGGTGCGGGGCGTCCGCGAAGATGGACGGGGCCACCCTGCGAATCTGGTCATCCGACAGCGGGTAGTCGCTGCGAAGCGTGGGGGAATGGGAAGCGAAACGGGTTGCAAGCATGATCTTTCTCCTGACAAAGTTGGCTGTTGAAGAAAACCGCATACCGGATTCCTAGATTCGAAGCCCAGCCTTCCGGCTGTTTGGTGCGGTCGGCACGAAGAACCCGGCTGGCCTCGTTGCCACCGTCTTTCCTGAGTTCATCGCCCGCGACGGAAGGGAGCCCATGGATGGGGGCCGTCAAGGAGACAAGCGCGGGGTTGGTGCGGCCCGCAGGCGCAGCCGAGGACACGGTCCTGCGCGCCTTGACGGCACACGGCCGCGGGCTACAGTCGCGAGCAAGGTGATGGAGTCAGGAAAGATGGCTGGACAGGCAACGGCCGCCAATCTGTGCCGACCGCACGGCAAGCGAAGCGCGCAGGCCCGAAGCTGGAAGCCGGGCCGGAGACGTCAGCCGAGCGGAGCGAGGGAACGATGGAAGCCCGAATGGGGCGAGACCCCGCAGGGGGCTCGATGCGAAGCACGACAGCGCGACCGACCATCTCCCAGGTGGCCGGGGACGCCCGGACTTCAACGCTGGATGAGCAAGATGCCCAGGACAGACACCATGTCGCAGGCATCGGGAAACTGGCTCTACTGCTTTTTGCGGCAGTGGCTTTGTGGCAGAGCCGGCACAGCCGGTTCGGCGGTATCGAGGGGCGCCAAGCTGCGCGCGGCGGGGATAGCCCGCAGGGCTTTCCCCTGGAGGCAAGCGAAGCGCGCAGCGCCCCGTCAGGGGCGCGAAGGCATCAAGCCGAGTCGCCAGGGCGCAGGCTGGATTCCGAAACCGGCATCCACGGCGATGACGAGTTCAGCAGGTAGCGCGCACCGCGCGCGTACAGGCCAGAAAGCCCGGTTAGCCGGTAGAACCCGGTGACACGGTGCAGGAACTGTGCGCCAAACTCGTTGGTGTAGATCACCGCGTCGCCGATCTTGAAGCGCAAGGGCCGACCGTTCTCCGGCGCGAATGGCTTGAGCGTATCGTGCTCTGCCGTGATTTCGATGATGTAATCGTGATGGCTGCTCATGGCATTGATCTCCTTCGACAGTTGAGAAAGCACAAGGAGCGCCTGGCGGCGCTCCAAGGGCGAGATCAGACAACGATCCGCCCGGCCAGCCGCGCATCGCGCGCGTAGGCGCTCAACCGCTTCTCGGCGCGGAACGACAGGTCGCGCTCGATCGGCAGGCCCAGCCTGCCGCGCACCGTCGCCAGCTCGCCCAGGCTAACCCAGCCGATTTCCGGCATTCCCAGGCCCAGGTCGCAAAGACCAAAGGCGTGGTCATGGTCATCGGGACCAATCTCGGTCAGCAGCCAGGTCGCGCCGGCGTCCGGCGTGAACAGCTTGACCACGGGCGCCGGATCGAAGTCCGGGTTGTCCAAGGATTCGCGGCCGTTGGCCAGCAGCACGATGCGCTGCGCGGCAGTGATGAGTGCGATGTTCATGGTGAACTCCTGAAAGGTTGCCGGGCGGAATTGCCCGACCCTTCCGGGGCACGGCGCAGCGCAAGCAGTCAGGGGTCAACGACGGCCGCCAGGACGCAAGCGCCATCGGCGCGCAGCCCTTGACGGCGAGAACGCCGTGGCACGATGAAGGGAACAGCAAGACCGCATCCCTCGCAACTCCACACACCCCGGCTTTCGGCAAGTGCGCAGCACGCGCAGGCCCTCGAGGGCCGGAGTTGCATCGCTGGACGAAGCAAAAAAGGGGGCCGAAGTCCCCTCGGTTAGATCAGGCCGCGTTCGGCAAAGGACGTGATGTTGCCGCCCGCCACGATGATGTGATCCAGTGTGCGGACGTCCACCAGCACCAGCGACTCCTTGAGCCGCTGGGTCAGCGCCTTGTCGGCGCCGCTCGGCTCGGAATTGCCACTCGGATGGTTGTGCGAAACGATGACCGCCGCCGCATTGAGCCGCAGTGCCTCCTTGACCAGCTCGCGCGGATTCACCGATGCGCTGTCGATGGTGCCTCGGAACATCTCGGCGTATTCGATCAGGCGATCCTGCGTATCGAGGAACAGCACCGCGAACACTTCGTGCTCGAAGCCGGCCAGCTTGGCGCGCAGGTACTCCTTGACCGCAGTCGGCGAACTAAAAGCCGCGCGCAGGCCCAAGAGGGCCGGAGGCGTCAGGGGTCAAAGCCGGATGACAGCCATTTGTTCGATGGCGTTGACGGGCGCTAGGTCATGAGCGCATTGCGTCTTGGCTCAGAGATCGCGCAGGAGCTTGGCTTTCAGTACATCGTGACGATGAATGAAGCCGATGCCTTCAAGGAAACCATCGATGGCTTCGACCTCAACGACTATGTGCTGCCTAAACGTTTGACCGATGCCACCGAAAACGGTGGATTGTTTGGCATAAGGTTTGGATAAATAGATTGGTAGCAATTGGAATCTAGGCGTGGCGGCCCGTCGCTGGCCTCCAATGGAAATAAAATGGATAAGAAGACCAAGGGATCGTGGCTGATCCATCACACCAATACCTTCGTGCTGCCATCCAGCTTGCGGTGAATCAGCGATACCAGCGTCAGGATGTCCAGCGCGTCCTGTTCGGACATGGGCCAATGCGTCTTGGGTGCATGGGCCAGCGGATTGCGCACGGCGCCGAACAGGCCGATCAGCAGGTTGGCAAAGCCTTTCTGCTCGCTCTTTTCGGACTCGGTGGTGAGTGGGCCCAAGACGAGAATGGGTTGCTGGCCCGCGAATGCCTTGTTCACCAAGTCAGCGCCATCGCCGTTCAGGCCCGACAGCAGGCGAATCCGCTCCGCAACGCCTTTCGTTGCCTCGAACACCGCATGGAAATAGTTTTCATCCAGCAGCTCGGCACGGCAATAGTTCAGCACTTCCGCGTGGACGACGCGACTTTCCAGCGCGGCCTTGAGTCGTCCCGCGCGGGCGCGCGCGGCATCGAGCGTCGTGGCCTTGTCGGCGTGCCCGACCTTGCCGTCTTCGCGCACATAGAAACCGGAGAAGGCAAGGACAACATTCAGTTCGTCACGCCGCCATGCAAACGTCGCAGGGTCGCGGGCGTAGTTCACCGGGTTCATCGCGCGATTGATGAACATGATGAGATGGTTGCCGAGCTGGTGGTGGTTCTGCGCGCCGGCCAGCGCATTGAACAGCCGCTTCCACTTGGTCATGCCGGGCGACGTGTCGGCAACCTCGATTTCTTGCAGTAGGCGATCGATCTGCGTTCCGCTCAGGCCGCGCTCGGTATCGGCGAGCACGCGGCACGCGGCTTCAAGGTGCTGTGAGCTGAAAGGGTCAATTCGGGTCGCCAATACTGTCTCCCTCGCCAGGCATCAGATGATGGCCTGCAAGCCCTTGTCGGCGATGACGTTGAGCAGTTTGAGCGCTGGCCCCGTGGGATGGGTGTCGCCTTGCTCCCACTTGCGCACAGTCGAGGCCGATGTGTGCAAATGAAGAGCGAACACCGGCTGGCTGAACTTCAAGGCTTCGCGCAGGCGTTTGATGTCAGCAGCATTGAACTCCCGCACCGGCGGCGGGCAGATCGCGTCGAACTCGCGCATCGTCACCTTGCTGATCGCTCCCGCTTCGTGGAGCGCAGACAGGTCGTCACGCAGGGATTCAATGATCTTGCTCACAATGCACCTCCAATAACACGCCCGACTGCAACGCCTTCGACAAGGCTTCGGCGGACAGTTCCAGGAACACTTTGCCGGCGAACTGCAGCGCCTTCTTTTCGTCCTGTGTGATGTTTGCCTTGTCGCTCTTGGGGAACCCATACAGGAACACGTAGCAGCTACCGAACCGGGCCGACAGCAGCGTGCGGTAGCCGCCGCTCTTGCCACCGCCGGGGCGGGCCACCCGCTTCTTGTAGAGGAAGCCGCCCAAGTCCGCGTCAATCAGACCGCTTTCCATCTCCTGAACCGCCTTGCACAAGGCGGCATCAGGCAGCTTTTCGCCCGCCTGCCACCGCGCAAAGTCCCTCCGCTTGAGGACGATGGTCATCTTGACCTCCAAACTATACCCGAAACGGGCACACTTTTCCAGTCGCCAGCGCGATGTACGGGCGGGGAGGGCAGCCGAGCCGATTGGCTTGACGGCGACACGGCAATCAGGGGCGCCATGGCGAGTTTCTGGTTACTGATCATGTGGTTACCTCTTTCGGTTCTTGGCGCGTGCTGACGACCGACTTGCGCCGGCTCGCCACCAACTCGGCCGCCTTACGCACCGGGTCGTCCTCGGTGTGGACGTAGCGCATGAACATCGCCACGGTCTTGTGCGCGGTCAGCGCCATGCCGACCTTGACGGGGATACCGGAATTGGCAATGTCGGTCGCTGAGCGGTGGCGGATACCGTGGGTGCCGACCTTCGGTACTCCGGCGCGATCAAGGATGCGCCGCCATGCCTGATAGTAAGAATGGGGGCCGAGTGGCTTGTCATGGTCGAGGATAGCCGGGCAGACGTAGGGCGACTGGTCATAGCGAGGCGCGTTCGTCAGTAGCTGGCGGACTTCCTCGCTCAACGGCTTGGACATATCGCCCGTCTTGCTGTCCGGCCAGACAACCCGGCCATTGGGCAAGTCGAGCCAATCCCACTGCAACAGCAGGATCTCCGACATTCGGGCCGCGAACTCGAATTGCAGCCGGACGGCCAGCAGATAGATCGGGTGTTCCAGTCCCTCGGCCTCGGCCTTGTCCAAGTAGGCGAACAGGCTGGCCATCTGTTCGTCGGTGATGAGCCGGGTCGAGCCTTTTTCCGGGTACTTGGGCACGTGGCGGCAGGGATTGGAGCCATCGGGCCGATAGCCCCACAGTTCGGCAAGGTTGAACATCTTTCGGACGAGCGACAGCACGCGGTTGGCCTGGGTGGGTGACTTCTCCATGCGCTTCATCAGCGCGGTGATGTCGTGGCGCGTGACCTCGTGAACCTTCTTGCTACCGAAGGCCGGGATGACAAAGCTGTCGATCTGGTACTGGTAGCCGGCCTGCGTGCTGGGCTTGTTGTGCGGCTTGGAGTGGTCGTCCATGAACCGGCCGCACAGTTCCTTGACCGTCGGCGCCTTGCGGGCTTCGGCCTTGTCGTGGCCAGGGTCGCCGCCGCGCCGGACTTCGGCCAGCCAGTCTTGCGCCAGCGATCGTGCTTGTTCGACCGTCAGCTCGCCGAATTGGCCGAGTGCCGGCTTGCGCCGCACGCCGGAGTTTGTGCGGTACTGAACCATGAATACCTTGCGCCCGGTTGGTGTAACCTTGCACAAGAAGCCCGGAACGAGCGTATCCCGGAGTTCCACGTCGCAGGTCTGCGCCTGCGCCGTGTCAACGACGGACTTTGTGAGTTTGATCTTCGCCATGAGGTGCTCCTGAAAGGCTCCGATTCCAGGGGCCGGCTAGGAGCCAAGCGTAAGGGAACCGGGGCGGATTGCATCGCGCACCGGGATATGATGGGAGTCATTGGCCTCGGGGAAAACCTGCCACAGCAAGCCTCATCCAAGCCTAGCGTTAACCCGGCGCGGATGTCATGCTCTGGCTTAAAATCCGCCGCTTTCCTGAAAAGGGGCGTGCCGGTTCGACCCCGGCTCGGGGCACCACTACGATTCAATCATGTCAAGTTACAACGCTCCCTTTGAAATTCATGTCCACGGACAGGTCCAGCTGCGTGCCGATGCGAGCTTCGAGCAGCTCCAGGATGCGCTCAAGCCCCTTTGGAAATATGCCGGAGCCCGCTCGCTGGTTGATGGCGCGGCGAGCGCCTACGAAGAAGAGCCCGGCATCAAGTTCGACCCGCAAGAGCACATGCTGCAGATGTGCTGGACGGTGCGTGGCGATGAAGATTTTCGCCAGTCGCTCGATGAGATGTGCATGAGCCTCAACGAGCTGGCTGAACTGGGCGCTGCCATCGAGGTGACGTTCTACGACGCCGATTTCGACGAAGAAGAGGAAGACGATGGTACCGAGTCGCGTGACGATTTTGTGATGCTGTTCGTGGGGCCCACGCCGGCAGCCATCATGCAGGTGCAGCGTGACCTGCTGGTGCAGGATGTCGTGAACATGATGGAGCGCCACTTTGACGGCGCCGAGCTCGGTGGTGTGGTGGCCGAGATCGACAAGCTGTTCACGCAGCGCTTCGATGCCCTGGTCAATTCGCTGGAAATTGGCAAGCCTCCGCGCGGGTCGGGCGGGCCAGGTGGCTCGGGTGGCGGTCACGGTGGCGGGCGCCGGCCGCGCCATCTGCACTGAGAAACGCTGGTAGGGGCCGCGGCGCAACGGGCCTTGCGCTGTGTGCAACACACGCGCAGCCCCTGCGGGTGACTTGATGACAACCGATCTGCCTTACCTGCGCAGCTACCCTCCATCGCTGCAAGACCAGGCCCGGCATGTGCTGGGCCAGGGGCAGCTGGGCGCGGTGCTGCTGCGCAAATATCCCCGGCCCCACGCGGTGCGCAGCGACAAGGCCTTGTACGACTATGCCGCGGACCTCAAGTCACGCTACCTGCGCAACGCAGGCACGGTGACCAAGGTGGTTTTTGACAGCAAGATCCATGTCGTGCGCCATGCGCTGGGCTTGCACACCTCGGTGTCGCGCGTGCAGGGCAACCGCCTGGCGGCCAAGCACGAGATCCGCGTTGCGGCGATGTTCAAGCAGGTTCCGGACGAGTTCCTGCGCATGATCGTGGTGCACGAGCTGGCCCATCTGCGCGAAAAGAACCACGACAAGGCGTTCTACCAGCTGTGCGAGCACATGGAGCCGCAATACCACCAGTACGAGTTTGACGTGCGCCTGTACCTCACGCACCTGGAGCATGCGGGCGAGCGCTTGTGGGCGGCGCAGTAGCGATCAATTCAATCGCCTCTGGCGCTCCATTCATCGGCGCTACAGCCTGATTGAATCTGCATTCAGGGGATGGCAACGGTGCCGCAGCAGTCGGGCGGCAACTGCAGCCAGCGCGCTGCCGCCGCCTGCAATGGTGCGAGGGCACCCGTGGTGAGCAACCGGATGGGGGCGGGTAGCTGGGCGACTGCATCCCCTGGCGCCAGCAGCCCATCCTTGTGCAGCAGGCGCCGTGTCTGCCGGGCCACCGGCTCGCCGGTTTCGATCAGCCGCACCTGCGGGCCCACCAATGCGCGCAGGTCGTCCACCACAAACACATAGTGCGTGCAGCCCAGCACCAGCGTGTCGATCTCGCCCGGTGCAGTGCCAAATGGGCCCATGGCGCTGGTGTAGCGTGCGCAAAGCGCTCTGGTTTCTGTTGCGGACGGGTCGGTGGCCAGGGGCAGCGCCGTGCTGTGCTCGATGGCGCGGGCCAGGCCATCGCAGGGCTGGACCACGAACTCGGCCTGCCCGGCCAGCGAAGCCAGCAGCCTGGAAAATTTGCCACTGCTCAGCGTGCTCCGCGTGCCGATGACGCCGATGCGCCCGGTTTGGCTCAGCGTGACTGCCGGCTTGAGGGCGGGCTCCAGGCCCACCAGCGGCAGGTCGGGCTGGCTGCTGCGCACTTCATGGATGGCGGCGGCTGTGGCCGTGTTGCAGGCCACCACCAGGGCCTTGATGTGGTGCTGCTCGCGCAGGTAGCGCGTGATCGCATGGGTGCGGGCGCACACGAAAGCGTCGCCACGCGCGTCGCCGTAGGGCGCATTGCCGCTGTCGGCCAGATAGACAAAGCGTTCGTGGGGCAATTCGGCCTGCAGTGCCCGCAGCACGCTCAGGCCCCCGATGCCACTGTCGAAAACGCCAATGGGTTGCGCGGCAAGGTTCATGGTGTCAGGGCGAACAAGAAAAGAAGGCATGGCGGCAACGCACCCGCCGTGCGCGGGCGGCACCGATGAGTGGTCAGCTCGCCGCCATGCCTGGCGGCATCAGGCGGCCGCGACTTCAATGCCCTTGAATTCGCCCGTGGCGATGCGCTTTTGCCACTCGGCCGGGCCGGTGATGTGCGCGCTGGTGCCGCCCGAGTCCACCGCCACGGTGACGGGCATGTCCACCACGTCGAATTCGTAGATGGCTTCCATGCCCAGGTCTTCAAAGCCCACCACCTTGGCGGTCTTGATGGCTTTTGACACAAGGTAGGCGGCGCCGCCCACGGCCATCAGGTAGGCGCTCTTGTGGTTCTTGATGCTCTCGATGGCCACGGGACCGCGCTCGGCCTTGCCGATCATGGCGATGAGGCCAGTCTGCTCCAGCATCATGTCGGTGAACTTGTCCATGCGCGTGGCGGTGGTCGGGCCGGCGGGGCCCACGGCCTCGTCGCGCACGGGATCGACCGGGCCCACGTAATAGATCACGCGGTTGGTGAAGTCCACCGGCAGTTTCTCGCCCTTGGCCAGCATGTCCTGGATGCGCTTGTGCGCGGCATCGCGGCCGGTGAGCATCTTGCCGTTGAGCAGCAGCGTGTCGCCGGGTTTCCAGCTGGCCACTTCTTCCTTGGTGAGCGTGTCGAGGTTGACTTTCTTGCTCTTGTTGTAGTCGGGCGTCCAGTCGACGTTGGGCCACAGGTCCAGGCTCGGGGGCGTGAGGTAGACGGGGCCCGAGCCATCCATCACGAAGTGTGCGTGGCGCGTGGCAGCGCAGTTGGGGATCATAGCAATCGGCTTGCTGGCCGCGTGCGTGGGGTACATCTTGATCTTGACGTCGAGCACCGTGGTCAGGCCGCCCAGGCCCTGCGCGCCAATGCCCAGGGCGTTGACCTTCTCGAACAGCTCCAGGCGTAGGGCCTCGACCTTGTCGAGCGCGGGGCCGCCGGTCTTGGCGGCTTCGGCCTTGGCCTGCAGTTCGTACATGTCCAGGTCGTCCATCAGGCTTTCCTTGGCCATCAGCACGGCTTTCTCGGCCGTGCCGCCGATGCCGATGCCCAGCATGCCTGGCGGACACCAGCCGGCGCCCATGGTGGGCACGGTTTTCAGCACCCAGTCCACCACGCTGTCGCTGGGGTTGAGCATGTACATCTTGGACTTGTTTTCCGAACCGCCGCCCTTGGCCGCCACGGTGATGTCCACGGTGTTGCCGGGCACGATCTCGGTGAAGATCACGGCGGGGGTGTTGTCCTTGGTGTTCTTGCGGTCGAACTGCGGGTCGGCCACCACGCTGGCGCGCAGGGTGTTGTCGGGGTGATTGTAGCCACGGCGCACGCCTTCGTTGATGGCGTCGTCCAGGCTGCCGGTGAAGCCTTCCCAGCGCACGTCCATGCCCACCTTCAGGAAGACGTTGACGATGCCGGTGTCCTGGCAGATGGGGCGCTGGCCGGTGGCGCTCATCTTGCTGTTGGTCAGGATCTGGGCGATGGCGTCCTTGGCGGCGGGGCTTTGTTCGCGCTCGTAGGCGCGGGCCAGGTGCGCGATGTAGTCGGTGGGGTGGTAGTAGCTGATGTACTGCAACGCGGCGGCGATGGACTCGATCAGGTCGGCTTGGCGAATGGAGGTCGTGGTCATGGCAGGTGGGGTCCGTGGGAAAAATCGCGAACCCGAATTATCCCCCTGCGGGCTTGCGCGGCGCTGTCAGGGGGTGATCGAGGCTGCTGCGGGCGGTGGTGGCGCCCCGGGGGTGGCGCAGAACCGGGTGAGGTGGGTATGCTGCGGCCTGGTGGCTCGACCCTTTCTTCAATCGCTCGCAGAGCGGCAAGGCACAAGCGTGATGACATCCCGACCTGACGCGGCCGCAGTCCGCACCGAAAAAGACAGCTTCGGCCCCATCGACGTGCCCGCCCAGCGCCTGTGGGGCGCGCAGACCCAGCGCTCGCTGCAGCACTTTGACATCTCGGGTGAGCGCATGGCGCCGGAGCTGATCCGCGGCCTGGCCCAGGTCAAGCGCGCCAGCGCCTGTGTGAACAATGCCTTGGGCCTGCTCGATACCGTCAAGACCACGGCCATCGTGGCGGCGGCCGACGAGGTGATCGGCGGTGGCCATCCGCAGGAGTTCCCTTTGGTGGTGTGGCAGACCGGATCGGGCACCCAGACCAACATGAACATGAACGAGGTGCTGGCCAACCGCGCCAGCGAGCTGCTGGGTGGCCCGCGCGGCGAGGCGCGGCTGGTGCACCCCAATGACGACGTGAACAAGAGCCAGTCGAGCAACGACGTGTTCCCCACGGCCATGCACTTGGCTGCGGTGGATGCGCTGGTGCACCGGCTGCTGCCCGCCCTGCAGCAGCTGCGCGCCACGCTGGCGGCCAAGTCAGCAGCCTTTGACGGCATCGTCAAGATTGGCCGCACCCACCTGCAGGACGCCACGCCGCTCACCCTGGGGCAGGAAATATCGGGCTGGGTGGCGCAGCTGCAGCACGGCGAGCAGCATGTACGCGCCGCGCTACCGCATTTGTGCGAGCTGGCCCTGGGCGGTACCGCCGTGGGCACCGGGCTCAATGCCCCTGCCGGCTATGCCGTGGCGGTGGCCCGCGAGCTGGCCGAACTGACGGGGCTGCCCTTGGTCACCGCGCCCAACAAGTTCGAGGCCCTGGCCAGCTGCGATGCGCTGGTGCATGCCCACGGTGCGCTCAAGACCCTGGCCGCCAGCCTGATGAAGATTGCCAACGACGTGCGCTGGCTGGCCAGCGGCCCGCGCAGCGGGCTGGGCGAGATCACCATCCCCGAGAACGAGCCGGGCTCGTCCATCATGCCGGGCAAGGTCAACCCCACGCAGTGCGAGGCGCTGACCATGCTGTGCGCCCAGGTCATGGGCAACGACGTGGCCATCAACCTCGGCGGGGCCTCGGGCAATTTCGAGCTGAACGTGTTTCGCCCCCTGGTGATCCACAACTTTCTGCAGAGCGTGCGCCTGCTGGCCGATGGCATGGCCAGTTTCAACCACCACTGCGCCGCAGGCATTGAACCCCACCGCGCGCGCATGGCTGAACTGGTGGAGCGTTCGCTGATGCTGGTGACGGCACTGAACACGCACATCGGCTACGACAAGGCCGCGCAGATCGCCAAGAAAGCCCATGCCGAAGGCAGCAGCCTGCGCGACGCGGCGATTGCCTCGGGCCATGTCACTGCCGATCAGTTTGACGCCTGGGTGGTGCCCGAGGGCATGGTGGGCCGGTAGCCGCGAATACCCAGGACATGGTGGGCTGCCGGGTATGTTGCTATACAAAACATGGCTCAATGCGCTGGTGAATAAAGTGCTGCAGGCTGGTCTGGTTGAACTTTTACGCGCTATTTCGCCACCGCAAGCGCCTGCGCGATCCAGCCGTCAAAAGTCTTCTGGTGTGCCTTGATCCAGCCATCGGTGTGGCGCGCCACATCGCTGGCCTTGTTTTCGCCCCGGCCCATGCGCAGGTTCTGGGCGTTGATGTCCGCCACCGGCAAGTGCATCACCTCAAACAGCCGGGCTGCGGCCGGGTTCTGCTCGGCAAAGGCCTTGTTGGCCACGATGTGCTGCTGGTTCACCTTGAAGCCATAGTTCTTGCCGTTGGGCAGGCGTGTGTCCTCGCCTGCCGCAGTGGGGGTGTCGGGCACTTCCAGCCAGACCACATCGGTGCCAGGGCGCAGCACGGCGCTGACCCAGTAGGGCATCCAGGTGTAGTAAAGGATGGGCTGGCCCTGCTTGAAACGGGCGATGGTGTCGGCGATCAGCGCGGCGTAGCTGCCCTGCTTGTGGCTGATGGAGCCGCCCAGCTGATAGGCCTTGAGGTGGCGTTCGATGGCCAGCTCGCAGCCCCAGCCGGGATTGCAGCCGGTCAGGTCGGCCTTGCCGTCGCCGTCGGTGTCGAACAGCTGGGCAAGCTTGGGGTCCTTGAGCTGGGCGATGTGGGTGATCCGGTACCGCTCGGCGGTCTTCCTGTCGATCAGGTAGCCCTGGGCGGCGTTGTCGGAGTACACGCCCTTGCGGTAGAGCTTGGCATCGCCGCCGCTGTTTTGGTAGAAACCAGCGTGCAGCAGGTTCCAGTGGGTGGCCATGAAGGTGGCGTCGCCACTGGCGATGGCCAGGTGCTCGGTGGCGGGCTCCAGGTCTTTCATGGGCTGGACGTCATAGCCTAGTTTTTCGAGGGCGCGCGCGACCAGCAGGGTCTGGAAGGCCTCTTCGGCGATCGAGCTCTTGAGGGGTTGCACGCGCACGCCCTTGCCGGGCAGGTTCTGCGCATGGGCGGCGCCCGCCAGGCCGATGGCCAGCAGGCTGGTGGCGAGGGCGGTCCTGGCGGCGAGGGCGAAAAGTGGGTGGCTGGTCATGGTTGCGGACTCCTTGAACGGGGATCGGAACAATCGGCGGATGGGCTTGGCGGGCCAGGCACGGCCGCCTACTAGCGGCGCTCTGGTGCCAGCCGGGCCGTGGCCTCGGGCGGCGCCGACGTTGCCGGCGCGCTGGTTGCCGTGGTCGTGGGGGCGGTGGCGCGGCGCAGCAGGCGCCAGGCCAGGCCGGCCGGGCCGGTCTGCCACCAATGGCGCACGCCCCGGCGCGGCTGGCCCATGGCCTGGGTGATGCGGTCCAGCATGACGGCCAGCAGCACAATGCCCAGGCCTCCCACGGTGGCCAGGCCCATGTCCAGGCGGCCAATGCCGCGCAGCACCATCTGGCCCAGCCCGCCCACGGCGATCATCGAGGCGATCACCACCATCGACAGCGACAGCATCAGCGCCTGGTTGATGCCCGCCATGATGGACGGCAGCGCCAACGGCAACTGCACCTTGACCAGCATTTGCCAGGGCGATGCACCATAGGCCCGCGCGGCCTCGATGAGGTCGGGGCGCACCTGGCGCAGCCCCAGGTTGGTCAGCCGCACCAGCGGCGGCAGCGCGAACACGATGGTCACGATCACGCCCGGTACGTTGCCAATGCCAAACAGCATCACCACCGGAACCAGGTACACAAAGGCCGGCGTGGTCTGCATGGCATCCAGCAACGGGCGCATCCAGCGCTGGGCGCGGTTGCTGGCCGCGAGCACAATGCCCAGCGGCAGACCGATCACGATGCAGAACGCCAGCGAGGTCAATACCAGCGAGAGCGTGACCATGGCATCGGACCAGATGCCCAGCAAGGCCACCAGCAGCAGCGCGGCCACGGTGCCCAGGGCGATGACGCGGCCCGCGAACTGCCACGCCAGCAGTCCCATCAACGCCACCATGGCCAGCATGGGCACGCTGGTGAGCAGGCCTTCCACCCAGGTCAGCGTGCCGTCAATCGGCGCGCGCACGGTCTGGAAGAACGGGCGGAAGTTCTGCACCACCCAGCCCAGGCCTTCGTTGATCCATGCCTGCACGGGCAGGGCGCCGTCCCACAGTGGCCCCGCCTGCCGGACCTCGGCTGCGGCATCGCTGCTGGCCGATGGGATGGTGGTTGCTTGCGTCGGGGCGTCCAGCCAGCTGCTGGCGCTGTCGGTGGCGGTGTTTGCGGGGGCGGCGCCCCAGGGATCGGGGCTGTCAGCGGGGGGAACCAGGGCGGGTGCATCCGGCGCTGCCGCAGGCGTGTCCCACGGGGGGACGGCCGGGCTGGATTCGCTGGCCGTCGCCCACGGATCGGTGTCGGCCGGCGGTGGCAGCACGGAGGCCTCGGGTGTGGACAGTGCATCGTTCATGCGAGGCTCCTTTCTGGGGCCAGGGGGGCCACGGGGGGCGGCGAGGGCGGAACCGGTGGGGTGTCGCGGTCCAGAAACTTCAGCAGGGTGGTTTTGCTGACCGCGCCCTGAAAGTGGCCTTGGGGGCCCACCACCGGCAGGGCGCAGGGCGCCTGTGCCACCTGGCCGAACAGGTCGGCCACGGCCGCGTCGGCGGCAATGGGTTCGACGTTGGGCAGAAAGGCATGCTGCAAGCCCAGCGGCCCCACATGGCCGTCCAGCGCGGTGCGCAGCGAGTCGGCCGACACGGTGCCCAGGTAGCGCTGCGTGGGGCTGATCACGTAGGCAAAGTCGCCGTCCTGTTCTTCCAGCTGCTTGAGCGCGGCGCGCGAGCCCCGGTCGCTGTGTTCGGACACCACGGTGAAGCGCTGGCGCGCAATATCGCCCGCCTTGAACACGGCGGCGGCATCCACGCCGCGCACGAAGCTGCGCACATAGTCGTTGGCGGGGTTGCGCAAAATATCGTCGGGCGCGCCCACCTGCACCACCTGGCCGTCTTTCATGATGGCGATGCGGTCGCCGATGCGCATGGCCTCGTCCAGGTCGTGCGAGATGAAGACGATGGTGCGCCGCTTGACCTGCTGCAGGCGCAGCAGCTCGCTTTGCATCTCGGTGCGGATGATGGGATCCAGCGCCGAGAAGGCCTCGTCCATGAGCAGGATGGAGGGATCGGATGCCAGCGCGCGCGCCAGGCCCACGCGCTGCTGCATGCCCCCCGAAAGCTCGTCGGGGTAGCTCGCCCCCCAGCTGGCCAGGCCCACTTGTTCCAGTGCCAGCGCGGCCTGCGCCTGGCGTTCGGCCCGGCCCACGCCCGCCAGTTCCAGGCCCAGGGCCGTGTTGTCGAGCACGTTCATGTGCGGCATCAGCGCGAACGACTGGAACACCATGCTGATGTCTTTGCGCCGCAGTGCGCGCAGTTGGCTGCTGGTCAGGCGGCTGATGTCGATGCCGTCCACCAGAATGCGGCCGGCACTGGGCTCGATCAGCAGATTGAGCAGGCGCACCAGGGTGGATTTGCCCGAACCCGACAAGCCCATGACCACGAAGATTTCACCGGCTTCGATGGTGAACGTGGCGTCGAACACGCCGATCGAGTGGCCGGTGCGCTCCAGGATTTCCTGCTTGCTGCAGCCCTGGTGAACCAGCTCCAGTGCCTTGTGCGGCGCTTCGCCGAAGATTTTGAATACATGGTCGATGGTGATTTTTTTTGCCACGCTGGTGGATCTCCCTCGTTGAACGGATGGAACACAGCCCTGTCGCCATGGGCGAGCAGGTTCGGAGCCCAAGCGAAACCCTGATGCGGCGGCCGACCCCGGCTGCGATCAGCAGGGGAGGGCAGGAAAAGGAAGAAGCCTGGCAAAGCCAGGTCGGCCCGAATGGCACGCAAGGTGGTGCGCAAGGGCCTGGGGGTGTTCCGCGGGAGCCGGGACAGGGCTCATGGACCACGGCTGCCACCGGGCACAGGCACGGTGGCGGGGATCAGGGTCGAGACTTCGGCGGGCTGGAGTGACCGAAAGGGCCACGCCAGTGAGACATTCATCCCGGGTTCGGGTGAATTACCTGCGTTGCAGGTGGTTAATCAGCCTTGAAGTATATGAATTTAGTGTTTTTGAGTCAAAACACCGGTTATTTCCATTGTGATATGCGTGAGCGCGGGCACAAACCGATGCACTCCCCCGCATGCCCCGGCATGTCGGTCGGTCCTCTTCGCGACAGATACTCTGATGCTATTAAAAAAATAGCTGCTAGCGCTTTATCTATAAGCGCTAGCAGCCAATTTCGTTCAAGACCAGGATTTAATGCCTGTCGTGGTTGCTGTTGAGCAGCTTGTCGGTGTAGGCAATGGCCAGTGCGCTGGCCAGGAAGACCACATGGATGATGGTCTGCCACATCAGCACCTTCACGTCGTAATTGGCGGCGTTGATGAAGGTCTTGAGCAGGTGGATGGAGCTGATGCCGATGATCGACAGACCCAGTTTCACCTTCAGCACCGAGGCATTCACATGTCCCAGCCATTCGGGCTGGTCGGGGTGGTCGTCCAGGCCCAGCCGGCTCACAAAGGTTTCATAGCCGCCCACGATCACCATGATGAGCAGGTTGGAGATCATCACCACGTCGATCAGCGCCAGCACGACGAGCATGATCACGGTTTCGTTCAGGGCGGTGATCTGCACCTCCGGCTTGTAGCCGATGCTGGTGATCAGCGCCTGCAGCGCCGTCTGGCTGCCGAACACGGCCTCGACCAGATGCCACAGTTCCAGCAGGAAATGCCATACATACACGGCCTGCGCCGCAATCAGCCCGAGGTAAAGCGGCAACTGCAGCCAGCGGCTGGCAAAGATCAGCGCGGGCAGCGGACGCAGGGGAGACGGGGCTTTGGGCGTGGGCGTGGACATGAAGGCCTGTGCAGGAAATGAAATGAGGCCAGATTTTAGGTGGTGCACGCGTGCACAGGTTGTAAGCTGAAACCCGTCAGTGGCTTGTAAGTGGGGTGGCAGACAGTACCGCCCAGTTCCATCAGACCCAGGAGACAACACCATGAGTTCGCCCAATTCCTCGATCGAGTCCGTGCTGGTTGAAAACCGCGTGTTCCCGCCCTCGGATGCGATTGCCAAGGCCGCCCGCATTTCGGGCATGGCGGGTTATGAAGCGCTGTGCGCCGAGGCCGAGAAGGATTTCGAGGGCTTCTGGGCCCGTCTGGCGCGCGAGAACCTGCAATGGGCCAAGCCCTTCACCCGCACCCTGGATGAGTCGAACGCTCCGTTCTTCCAGTGGTTTGCCGACGGTGAACTCAACGCGTCGGCCAATTGCCTGGACCGCCACATCGGCACCCCCACCGAGAACAAGACGGCCATCATTTTCGAAGCCGACGATGGCGTGGTGACCCGCATCACCTACAAGGAACTGCTGGCCCGCGTGAGCCAGTTTGCCAACGCCCTCAAAGCCCATGGCGTGGGCAAGGGCGACCGGGTGCTGATCTACATGCCCATGACCATCGAGGGCGTCATCGCCATGCAGGCCTGCGCGCGCATAGGCGCCACGCACAGCGTGGTGTTTGGCGGCTTCAGTGCCAAGGCGGTGCACGAGCGCGTGATGGACGCCGGCGCCGTGGCCATCGTCACGGCCAACTACCAGATGCGTGGCGGCAAGGAACTGCCCCTGAAGGCCATCATCGATGAAGCCCTGGCCAGCGGCGGCTGCGACACGCTGCGCCATGTGTTCGTGTACGAGCGCACTCCCACGGCGTGCAACATGGTCGAAGGGCGCGACAAGACCTTTGCCCAGGCACTGGCCGGCCAGAGCACCGAGTGCCCGCCCGTGGCCGTGGGCGCCGAGCATCCGCTGTTCATCCTCTACACCTCGGGCTCCACCGGCAAACCCAAGGGCGTGCAGCACAGCACGGGCGGCTACCTGCTGTGGGCCAAGCTCACCATGGACTGGACGTTCGACCTGCGCCCCGACGACATCTTCTGGTGCACGGCCGACATCGGCTGGATCACCGGCCACACCTATGTCGCCTATGGCCCGCTGGCTGCGGGCGCCACGCAGATCATCTTCGAAGGCATTCCCACCTTCCCGAACGCCGGGCGCTTCTGGCAGATGATCGAACGCCACAAGTGCTCCATTTTCTACACCGCCCCCACGGCCATCCGCTCGCTCATCAAGGCGGCCGAGGGCGATGCGGCGGTGCACCCTGCACGCTCCGACCTGTCGAGCCTGCGCATCCTGGGCAGCGTGGGCGAACCCATCAACCCCGAAGCCTGGATGTGGTACTACAAACACGTGGGCGGCGAGCGTTGCCCCATCGTGGACACCTTCTGGCAGACCGAAACCGGTGGCCATGTCATCACGCCGCTGCCCGGCGCCACGCCGCTGGTGCCCGGCAGCTGCACGCTGCCACTGCCCGGCATCACCGCCGCCATCGTGGACGAAACGGGCAACGACGTGGCCAACGGTGCGGGTGGCATCCTGGTCATCAAGCGCCCCTGGCCCAGCATGATCCGCACGATCTGGAACGATCCCGAGCGCTTCAAGAAGAGCTACTTCCCCGAAGAGCTCAAGGGCTACTACCTGGCGGGCGATGGCGCCGTGCGCAGCGCCGACCGCGGCTATTTCCGCATCACGGGCCGCATCGACGATGTGCTCAATGTGTCGGGCCACCGCATGGGCACGATGGAAATCGAATCGGCCCTGGTGGCCAAGACCGACCTGGTGGCCGAAGCTGCCGTGGTGGGGCGCCCCGACGACGTGACCGGCGAGGCCATCTGTGCCTTTGTGGTGCTCAAGCGCTCGCGCCCCACCGGCGAAGAGGCCAAGCAGATTGCCAACGAGCTGCGCAACTGGGTGGCCAAGGAAATCGGGCCGATTGCCAAGCCCAAGGACATCCGCTTTGGCGACAACCTGCCCAAAACCCGCAGCGGCAAGATCATGCGCCGCCTGCTGCGCAGCATCGCCAAGGGCGAAGCCATCACCCAGGACACCAGCACGCTGGAGAATCCGGCAATTCTGGATCAATTGGCCCAGACCAATTGATCCAGAAGGCGCCGCAAGGCGCCGGCGCGCAGCGCTTGCCGGATTCGGGGTCACTCATATCGCGCAGCGATGTGATGTGACCACAAAATCCTCGCCGTTCGGTCACTGCGCATCATCGAAGCGGCTGACCCATTGATCCAGAAGGCGCAGCTCGCTCTACCCCTCTGCGCGTGCGCAACGCGCTGCCCGCCCTGTGGAGGCTGGCCGGTGCCTGTTCCTTCGCTGGTTCCCGCGCGGGTGGTACAGCCATGGGGTACAACACGGCATCTGCTCTCCCGCGATCCCGGCCGGGCGGCAGTTGTCCAAAGGAGTACCTCCATGCAAATGCGATCGACCATCTTGCTTTTTATCGTGCTGGCCATTGCTGTCCTTGCCGCCCTGAATTGGGGGCTGCTGGCAGCTTCCACGCAGGTGTCATTGGGGTTGATGACCTTTGAGGCGCCTTTGGGCTTGCTCATGCTGGGCCTGACCACCCTGCTGGGCGTGTTCGGTGTGGCCTACGTGCTTGCACTGCAGGGGTCGGTGCTGATGGAAGCGCGTCGCCACTCCAAGGAGATGCAGGCCCAGCGCGAACTGGCCGACAAGGCCGAAGCGTCGCGTTTCACCGAGCTGCGCAGCTTCCTGGAGGCGCAGCATTTGAAATCCCATGCGGATTTGCTGGCGCGCCTGGACAGCCTGGAGTCGCATCTGGCGGCAAGGGCCGAAGAATCCGACAACACCACGGCTGCCTACGTGGGCCAGCTGGAGCAGCAATTGCGGGGGCGCCCCGGCACCAGCGTTGTCTGACATGCTGCGCGGCGTGGGTGGTGCGTCGCAAATGCGGGATGATGGACGCGTGTGTCACCCAAAACAATGGCCGCGCTTCCCAAGGAAAGGCGCGGCCAGAGAATGCAAAGCGTTCGGCTTCGCAGCGGGAATGGGTCGAATTACTTCTGCGTCAGAACCCAGGCAGCCAGTTTCTTGGAGTCCGCTTCATTGACCTGTGCATTGGCAGGCATGGGCACCGGGCCCCACACGCCAGAGCCACCCTTGACAATCTTGACAGCCAGCTTGTCAGCAGCGTCTTTCTGACCGGCGTATTTTGCCGCCACATCCTTGAAGGAAGGGCCAACCATCTTCTTGTCCACGGCGTGGCAGGCCATGCAATTTTTCGAGGTGGCCAGTGCCAGATCGGCCATTGCGGGAGCTGCCACCGACAGTGTCATGGCAAGAGTGATCAGGGTACGCTTCATGGTGGGGTTTCCTCTGGTTGAGTTACAGTGCTTTCAACGAAATTGTAGTGATTCGGGTTGACATTTCCCTGCCTTTTGTCAATTCATTCATCGGATTTGTGTTTTTTGGAGTTCATCATGTACCTGTTAGGCCTGGGGCTCTTCCTGGCGTTGTTGAAGTACCTCGAAATCGGGCCGGTGGCCGCGTGGTCGTGGTGGTGGGTGCTGTCACCGTTTGCCATCACAGCCCTGTGGTGGGCCTGGGCTGACGCCACGGGTTACACGAAACGCAAGGCCATGGAGAAGATGGACCAGCGCAAGCAAGACCGCATCAACAAGCACAAGGAAGCGCTGGGGATCCAGCCGCGCAAGCCGCGCTAGGGATCTTCTGCACGAATCGAGCGGCAAGTGAGCGCTGCGGATCGGAACGGGCTGCAAGGCGTAAAACGCAGCAATAGCCGTAGCTATTGCGAGTATTTGCAACGCCGCAGACCGCCCCGAGACCGCAGATGCACACGGCACGATGATCCGTGCAGAGGATTCCTAGGCATGGCGGCGTTGCGTGGCCACCTCCCGCCGCGATAATTGCGCAGACCTTGCCCTCCGAATTCAGTTAACCCTACCCCCACATCACGATGCCTGTTTACCGCTCCAAAACCTCCACCGCCGGCCGCAACATGGCGGGCGCCCGTTCGCTCTGGCGTGCCACTGGCATGAATGACGACGATTTTCAAAAACCCATCATCGCGGTGGTCAACTCGTTCACGCAGTTCGTGCCCGGCCATGTGCATCTCAAGGATCTGGGCCAGCTGGTGGCGCGCGAGATCGAGGCCGCCGGCGGCGTTGCCAAGGAGTTCAACACCATTGCGGTCGATGACGGTATCGCCATGGGCCACGACGGCATGCTGTACTCGCTGCCCAGCCGCGACATCATTGCCGACTCGGTCGAATACATGGTCAACGCGCACTGCGCCGACGCCATGGTGTGCATCTCCAACTGCGACAAGATCACCCCCGGCATGCTGATGGCAGCCATGCGGCTGAACATCCCCGTGGTGTTTGTCTCGGGCGGCCCCATGGAAGCGGGCAAGGTCAACAAGACCGACCCCACCACCCACGCCGTCACCTTCAAGAAGCTGGACCTGATCGACGCCATGGTGATGGCGGCCGACGACAAGGTGTCCGACGCCGACGTGGCCGAGATCGAGCGCTCTGCCTGCCCCACCTGTGGTTCGTGCTCGGGCATGTTCACAGCCAACTCGATGAACTGCCTGACCGAGGCCCTGGGCCTGTCGCTGCCGGGCAACGGCACGGTGGTGGCTACGCACGCCGACCGCGAACAGCTCTTCAAGCGCGCCGGCCGGCTGGCGGTAGAGCTGTGCAAACGCTACTACGAGCAGGACGACAGCAGTGTGCTGCCCCGCTCCATGGGCTTCAAGGCATTTGAAAACGCCATGACGCTGGACATCGCCATGGGCGGCTCCACCAACACCATCCTGCACATCCTGGCCATCGCGCAAGAAGCCGAAATCGACTTCACCATGGCCGACATCGACCGCCTGTCGCGGTCCGTGCCGCAACTGTGCAAGGTGGCGCCCAACACCGACAAATACCACATCGAAGACGTGCACCGCGCGGGCGGCATCATGGCCATCCTGGGCGAGCTCGACCGTGCCGGCAAGCTGCATACCGACACGCCCACCGTGCACGCCAAAACCATGAAGGACGCGCTGGACGAGTGGGACATCGCCCGCAACCCGTCGGATGCGGTCAAGACCTTCTACATGGCCGGCCCCGGCGGCATTCCCACGCAGGTGGCGTTCAGCCAGGCCGCGCGCTGGCCCAGCCTGGACCTGGACCGCCAGGGCGGCTGCATCCGCGCCAACGAACACGCGTTCTCGCAAGAGGGCGGCCTGGCCGTGCTGACCGGCAACATCGCCCTCGACGGCTGTGTGGTCAAGACCGCCGGTGTGGACGCCTCCATCCTGGTGTTCGAAGGCCCCGCCCATGTGGTGGAGTCGCAAGACGAAGCCGTGGCCAACATCCTGGCCGACCAAGTCAAGGCCGGCGACGTGGTCGTCGTGCGCTACGAAGGCCCCAAGGGCGGCCCCGGCATGCAGGAAATGCTCTACCCCACCAGTTACATCAAGTCCAAGGGCCTGGGCAAGGCCTGCGCGCTGCTGACCGACGGGCGCTTCTCGGGCGGTACCTCGGGCCTGTCGATCGGCCACTGCTCGCCCGAGGCCGCCGCCGGTGGCGCCATTGGCCTGGTGAAGAACGGCGACCGCATCCGCATCGACATCCCCAACCGCACGATCAACGTGCTGGTGTCCGACGAAGAACTGGCCCGCCGCCGCGCAGAGCAGGACAAGCTGGGCTGGAAGCCCGCCCTGCCGCGCCCCCGCAAGGTGTCCGCCGCCCTCAAGGCCTACGCCAAGCTGGTGATGTCGGCCGACAAGGGCGCCGTGCGCGACCTGTCGCTGCTCGACTGACACCACCCGGCGCACAGGCGCTGTGTGCATGAACCCACCGGTCACTAGACCGGTGGGTTTTTTTTGCTCTGTCTTGAATAGCTGCTGGCGCTTATTTCGTAAACGCTACAAGCCAATTTGCTTGGAATTTCAGTGCCTTTCCGCCCTGGCTTGCGGACCCGGCGCACCGTGCCGGGCACAATACCGCCCACCATGCTGACCTACCCCCACATCGATCCCGTTGCCCTGCAGATCGGCCCATTGGCCATTCACTGGTACGGCCTGACCTATCTTGCGGCTTTTGGCTTGTTCATGCTGCTGGGCATTCGCCGCCTGCGCCATGAGCCCTTTGCCTCCATCACCGGGCCGGGCGCCTGGTCGCGCCGGGATGTCGAGGACATTCTTTTTCTGGGCGTGGTCGGCGTGGTGGTGGGCGGGCGGCTTGGATATTGCCTGTTCTACAAGCCGGGCTACTACCTCAGCCATCCGCTGGAGATCTTTGCCGTGTGGCAGGGCGGCATGAGTTTTCATGGCGGGCTGCTGGGCGTGATCGTGGCCATGCTGTGGTTTGCCCATTCGCGCAAGCGTCCCTGGCTGCAGGTGGCCGATTTCGTGGCACCCTGCGTGCCCACGGGGCTGGCGGCCGGGCGGGTGGGCAATTTCATCAATGGCGAGCTGTGGGGGCGTTTTGCCAGCCCCGACCTGCCCTGGGGCATGGTGTTTGCGCACAGCGGCTCGATGCAGCCGCGCCACCCGTCGCAGGTGTACCAGTTCCTGATGGAGGGCCTGCTGCTGTTCGTGCTGCTGTGGCTGTATGCGCGGCGTGAACGCCGCCAGGGTCAGGTGGCGGCGGCATTTCTGGCGGGTTACGGCGTGTTCCGCTTCATTGCCGAGTATTTCCGCGAACCCGATGCCTTCCTGGGCATCCTGTCGCTGGGCATGAGCATGGGCCAGTGGCTGTGCCTGCCCATGATCGTGGGCGGTGTTGCGCTCTGGCTGTGGGCAGAACGCCAGCCCGTAGCGGCTCGAAAATAACGATGAAATAGGCCTTCAGCGCTTTATGTGCAAGCACTGGAAGCTATTGAAAGCATAGTTATGGCCGTGCGCTGAGTTCAGCCACCTGCTGGCGCAGGGCGGCGTTTTCGGCCATCAGCTCGGCCACGCGTTGCTGCAGGGTGGCCACGGTGTCGGGTGCCTCATCACCTGCTGGCTCCACTGTTTCCTCGCGTGGCTTGCGCTTGGCGTCGCGCACGCGCTTGGCCGCCTGCTTGAGCTCGTCCTTGCCGGCGATGGCGGCCGCCACCTGCTCCTCGGCGGGCAGGCTGGCCACGGCGGCAGCGGCATTGAGCGAGATCGTGCCGGACTTGACCGCAGCCACCAGTTCGGGGGCTGCCTGCTTGCGGATTTTTTCGATCATCCCGACCTGGCTGCTGCTCAAGCGCGCCGCCCGGGCAATGGCTTCGCGGCTGTTCAGGGGCTCGGGTGCCGGTTCCGGGGAGGTAGCCGCTGCATCGTGCCCGGCGGGTGCTGGTGCGGGGTCGGCCGCTGCCAGGGCGGCGGCGCGCCGTTCGGCCACGATCTCGCGTTTGCGCAGGGCCAGCACGCCGCGCTGGAAGTCCGACACGCTGCGCCGGCCCAGGTGCTGGTCGATCATCCACAGATGCACGTCTTCCATCGACTGAAAGCGCGTGTTCTGCACCGTCTGGAAGGGCAGGCCATGCTTTTGGCAGATGCCGTAGCGGTTGTGTCCGTCCACCAGCACGTCGCCCCACAGCACGAGGGCGTCGCGGCAGCCCTCGGTCAGCAGGCTGCGCTCCAGGGATTCGTGTTCCTCGGGGGTCAGCGGATCGATATAGGCTTTGAGGTCCGGGTTGATGACGATGTTCATGGAGCGCAACAGGGGAGCAGGGCAGGGGCGGCATTGTAGGTGCAGCGGCCGGCAATGTTGCGTTGCCGCGTCGAACGACGGTTTTCAGTGGGATTGCTGGTAAGCCCTGATGGACTTATGGCGCGTCATTTCCAATAATTATCAGAAATTACATCCAATGCCTTCGTTTGAGATCACATTGGATGCGATTGAACGACGATCAACCCCAGGGCGTCTGGCGCGGTGTATTTCACCCGCGGGATTCCTCGCCTATCCAGGAGCCTTTGTTCGCCATGCGCACCGTTCCCAACTCTTTGCACGACGAAGCCGCAACGCGGCTGCGCGAGCAGATCTTTGCGGGTTCGTTGCCACCGGGCAGTTTTCTGGATGAGGCGGCCCTGTGCGAGCGGCTGGCCATTTCGCGCACCCCGCTGCGCGAGGCGCTCAAGGTGCTGGTGGCCGAAGGGCTGCTGCGCCACGAGCCGCGCCGAGGCTGCTTTGTGGCCGAGGTCACCGAACGGGATCTGGACGAGATTTTTCCTGTGATTGCCCTGCTGGAGGGCCGCGCTGCACATGAGGCCACCTGCCGCGCGGGCGCTGCCGATGTGGCCGCGCTGCAAGTGCTGCACCTGCGCCTGCAGCTGTGCGCGGACGAGGGGCGCATCACCGACTACTACGGGGTCAATCACGCCATCCATGAGGCTTTCATCACGCTGGCCAACAACCGCTGGCTGGCCCAGGTAATTGGCGATCTGCGCAAGATCCTGCGCCTGGCGCGGTTGCAGCAATTGCATGCGCCGGGGCGCCTGCAGCAGAGCCTGGCCGAGCACCTGGCGGTGTTTGAGGCCCTGAAACGCCGCGACAGCGATGCCGCCGAAGCGGCCATGCGCACCCATTTGCTGCACCAGCGCGAGGCGCTGCGTGACGTGGCCCGCCATCACCACTCCAGGCTGAACCCATGACCAATACCACTGAATGGATCACCCGCAGCGTTTCGCGCCTGCGCTCCGTGGCACCCGCCCCTGACAAGGCGCCCAAGGCCGCCAAGGCGGCCACCGAAAAGCATGCGACCGATGGTGCCGCCAAGGCTCCGGCGCCGCGCTCCACGCACGAGCGCTTGCAGGCCACGCTGCGCCGAGGCAGCGAGTCGCTGTCGCCACGCGCCTTGCGCCGTCTGCTGGCCGATCTGCAGGAAGTGGTGGCGCCGCAGGTGAGCGAGCTGGAGGGCGGACGCCGTGCCCAGGCCGTGGCGGCGTGGTACAGCCAGGCCGAGCCCGAAGAACGCCGCGACATGTGGCTGCTGCTGTGCGAGCAGTTCGCCCCCGACGCCACGCGCTTTCAGTCGGCGCGCCAGCGCTACGAGGCCGCCGCCGGCACGGCGGATGAAGGGCAGGCCGAAATCAGCCTGCGCCGGGCGCTGGTGTCGCCGCGCACGCGGTTGATGCAGCGCTTTGCGGTGTTCCCTGAGGGCATGCGCTTTCTGGTGGACCTGCGCGCCGAGCTGCTGCCCCAGCTCAAATCCGACAAGCGCCTGGTGGCGCTCGACGCCGATCTGGAGCACCTGTTCTCCACCTGGTTCGACGTGGCTTTTCTGGAACTGCGGCGCCTGTCGTGGGATTCCCCGGCGTCGCTGATCGAAAAGCTCATCAAGTACGAGGCCGTGCACGACATCCGCAGCTGGGCCGACCTGAAAAACCGGCTCGACAGCGACCGGCGCTGCTACGGCTTCTTTCACCCCCGCCTGCCCAACGAGCCGCTGATCTTTGTGGAGGTGGCGCTGGTGGACCGCATCTCGTCCAGCATCACGCCACTGCTGGACGAGGCGGCGGCCCCTGCCGACCTGGGCAAGGCCACCACCGCCATCTTCTATTCGATCAGCAACACGCAGCCGGGGCTGCGCGGTGTGAGCTTTGGCGATTCGCTCATCAAGCATGTGGTGGAAACGCTCACGGCCGAATTTCCGCGGCTGCGCACCTTTGCCACGCTGTCGCCGATTCCCGGCTTTCGGGCCTGGCTGGGCAAGAACGCGGGCGCCATGCTGCAGCGCCTGGACGACAAGCGGCGCGCCGAACTGGGCCGGGCCGTGGGGGCCGAGCAGCCCGAGGCCGCGCACCTGCTCGCCGGCGCGGACAAGGCGCTGGAACTGGATGCGCGCTCGCCCGTGCGCCAGATGCTGCTGGAATGCGCCGCTTACTATCTGGGCCGCGCGCTGCACGAAGGCAAGCCCGTGGATGCGGTGGCGCGCTTTCACCTGGGCAACGGTGCGCGGGTGGAGCGCCTCAACTGGGCCGGTGACCCGTCGGCCAAGGGAGTGAAGCAGTCGTATGGCCTGATGGTGAACTACCTGTACGACCTCAAGCGCATCGACAAGCACCGCAGCCTGCTGGCGCAAGGCAAGGTGCCTATGTCGGGGGACATCGACAGCCTGTGCCGCGGCTGATGGGTATCCGCAGGGGCTTTTTTCTTTCCACTTTTACAACGACAGGAGACAAAATGAAAGAGCAGTACATGCAACGCCGCACGCTGCTGGCAAGTGCCGCTGCCGCAGGTCTGGCGATGGCTTCAGGTGCCAGCTGGGCACAGGCAGGCTGGCCCACCAAGCCGGTGAGCCTTGTGGTGCCGTTTCCCGCCGGGGGGGGCACCGACGCCTTTGCCCGGCCACTGGCCGCGCAGTTCTCCAAGGTCACGGGCAAGACGCTGGTGATCGACAACCGGGGCGGGGCAGGCGGCACCGTGGGCGCCAGCTATGCGGCCAAGGGAGCGCCGGACGGCTACACCCTGTTCATGGGCGCCGTGCACCATGCCATTGCGCCCAGCATGTACCCCAAGCTCGACTATGACATCGAGAAAGACTTTGTTCCCCTGGCGCTGCTGGCCAATGTGCCGCAGGTGCTGGTGGTCAACCCCAAGGCGGTGCCGGTCAGCAGCTTCAAGCAGTTTCTGGAGCACGTCAAGCGCAACCCCGCCAAGCTCAACTATGGCTCGGCAGGGGCCGGCACCTCGCACCACCTGGCCGGTGAGCTGTTCAAGCAGCAGACAGGCACCTTCATCACGCACATTCCCTACCGCGGCGCGGGCCCCGCGCTGCAGGACCTGATTGCGGGCAATGTGGACATGATGTTCGACGGCCTGGGTTCGTCGGCCACGCACATCAAGAGTGGCCGCATCAAGGCGCTGATGGTGTCGGGCAGCAAGCGCAACCCGGCGTTTCCCGATGTGCCCTGCGCCGCCGAGCTGGGCCTGCCCGACTACACCGTGACCACCTGGTATGGCCTGTGGGCACCCAAGGGCACACCGGCCGATGTGCAGGCGCGCATCATCGAAGACATCCGCCGCATCGGCACTGCCGACGAGATCAAGGCCGTCTGGGCCAGCAACGGCGCAGATTACGGCGGCATGACGCAGCCGCAGTTTGCGAGCTTCGTCGGCGCCGAGGTGAAGCGCTGGGCGCAGGTGGTCAAGGCGGCTGGCGCCAAATTGGATTAACCCCCTGTGGCGCTGCGCGCCTTCCCCCTGAAGGGGAAAGCCACCGGTGGCCCGGCAAAGTCGGCTCCACGGTGGCACTGGTTTGCGGGCATGCCTGTTTCACCAACGGCGTGCTGTGCTCAACTTGAAAGGTCATCAACAATATGTCGGGTGAAGTGGTGATGGATGTCGGCGAGCGTGGCGTGGTGCATGTCACGCTGCGCCACACCGGCCGGCTCAATGCAATGTCGCGCGCCATGTGGCGCCAGTTGCGCTCTGTTTTTGAGGGCATCCAGCGCAATCCGCAAGCGCGCTGCGTACTCATAGAGGGGGCCGACGGTGCCTTTTGTGCTGGCGGCGACATTTCCGAGTACCCGGCCTTCCGCTTCGATGCCGCCGCGCTGCGCGACTTCCACGAAAACGATGTCTGGGGCGGCCTGCAGGCCATGCTCCAGTGCGATGTGCCCATCGTGGCGCACATTGCCGGCGCCTGCATGGGCGCGGGCGTGGAGATTGCCAGCTGCTGCGATATCCGCATTGCCGGCAGCAGCGCGCGTTTTGGCGCACCCATTGCCCGGCTGGGTTTCCCCATGGCGCCGCGCGAAGCGCAGCTGGTGGCGGGCGCGGTGGGCGACGTCACCGCGCGCCAGATGCTGCTGGAGGCCGCCACTTTTTCTGCAGCCGAGATGCTGGCGCGCGGATTTCTGAGCTGCGTGGCCGAGCCCGGCCTGCTGACTGCCGATGCACTGGGCACGGCCCGCCGGGTGGCCGCGCTGGCGCCTGGCGCAGCACGCCTGAACAAGCAGACCTTTCGAGCACTCAACATGCCCGTGGTGACCGATGGAAAATCACCTGATGCTATTGACATGGTAGTGAATGGCACACCCGATCCCTATGCCTATGCCGACAGTGCCGAGCACCGTGAAGGCATTGCCGCCTTCCTGGCCAAACGTCCTCCTGTTTTCTGATTTGCCATGAAAAAAACGAACAGCAACTCCAATCTGTTTTGCGCCTTGCGCGCTGCGTTCCCCCGGGATCTGGACCAGATCGCCGTCGAGACCACCTCGCCCCAGGGCGAGCCGCTGCACTACACCTGGCGTGACCTCGACCATGCCAGCGCACGCATCGCCAATCTGCTGGCGTCGCTCAAGCTGCCGGAGGGCAGCCGTGTGGCGGTGCAGGTGGAAAAGTCGGTCGAAGCCATGCTGCTGTACCTTGCCACGCTGCGCGCAGGCTATGTGTTCCTGCCGCTCAACACGGCCTACCAGAGCGGCGAGATCGAATACTTCGTGGGCAATGCCGAACCTGCCGTGGTGGTCTGCACACCGGGCAACTTTGGCTGGGTGTCCAAGATCGCCTTCAAGGCGGGCACGCAGCATGTGTTCACGCTGGGCGATGACCGCAACGGCAGCCTGCTGGAGCGGGCTGCACACCACAAGGACGAGCATGTTCCCGTGGTGCGCAATGCGGACGACCTCGCCGCCATCCTCTATACCAGCGGCACCACGGGCCGCAGCAAGGGCGCCATGCTGACGCATGGCAACCTGCTGTCGAATGCCCAGGTGCTCAAGGATTACTGGGGCTGGAAAACTGGTGACGTGCTGATCCACGCGCTGCCCATCTTCCACGTGCATGGCCTGTTCGTGGCCATCCACGGCGCGCTGATCAACGGCAGCAAGATGATCTGGATGGCCAAGTTCGACCCCAAGGCCGTGCTGGCCGCCATGCCCCGTGCCACCGTGTTCATGGGCGTGCCTACGCTCTATGTGCGCCTGCTGGCCGAGCCGGGCCTGAACAAGGAGGCCGCGAAGAACATGCGCCTGTTCATCGCAGGCTCGGCCCCGTTGCTGATCGAAACCTTCACCGAATGGCAGCAGCGCACCGGCCACACCATTCTGGAGCGCTACGGCATGAGCGAGACCATCATGCTCACCTCCAACCCCTATGCGGCCGATACACGCCACCAGGACCAGAGCGAGCGCCGTGGCGCCACGGTGGGCTTCCCGCTGCCTGGCGTGGGCCTGCGCGTGGTGGACGATGCCAACAAGCCGCTGCCCGTGGGCGAGATCGGCAACATCCAGGTCAAGGGCCCCAACGTGTTCAAGGGCTACTGGCGCATGCCCGAGAAAACGGCCGAGGAGTTCACCGCCGACGGATGGTTCAAGACCGGCGATGTGGGCAAGGTGGACGAGCGCGACTACGTGAGCATCGTAGGCCGCAGCAAGGACCTCATCATCAGCGGCGGCTACAACGTGTACCCCGCAGAGATCGAGGGCTTTATCAATGAGATGCCCGGCGTGGCCGAAAGCGCTCTGGTGGGCGTGCCCCACCCCGACTTCGGCGAGGTGGGCGTGGCCGTGGTGATCGCCAAGCCCGGCGCGCCACTCAGTCCTGAGGCCATCGTGGCTGCGCTCAAGTCACAGCTCGCCAACTTCAAGATTCCCAAGAAGTGTTTTGTGGTGCCCGAGCTGCCCCGCAACACCATGGGCAAGGTGCAAAAGAACCTGCTGCGCGAACAGTACAAGGGCTTGTTTGGCTGAACGCCCAGCGGTTCAGTCATAAAAAACGGGGCCCTTGTGGCCCCGTTCCGTTTCTATTTTCTAGCCATAGCACTTGGCAGCAAAGCGCCAGAGGGCAATGTTTCCTTAGCGCAGCACCAGCACCGGAATGTGCGAGTGCGTGAGCACATGCTGGGTTTCGCTGCCCAGCAGCAGGCGCTTGATGCCCTTGCGGCCGTGCGAGGCCATCACGATCAGGTCGCACTTGTGCTTTTTGGCGGCCGAGATGACGGCTTCGGCCACCAGATCGGACTTGGCTACTACGGCCTTGACCGTGACGCCTTCAGCGCTGCCCTGGGCCTTCACCTTGTCCACCAGCGCCTGGGCGGCGTCGCCCCACTGCTGCTCGATGCGCTTCACGTCAATCATGTCCACCGGCATACCGCCTTCAAAATAGCTGCGCGGGTAACGTGGAACCACCTTCAGTGCTACAACCGTGGCACCCGACAGGGCGGCCAGCGACAGGCCGGTCTCCACCGCCTTGTTGGAAAGTGCGGACCCATCAGTGGCCACCAGAATGCGTTTGTACATGCTTGACTCCTTGTAGTAGGGATTGTGAGAGCTTAGAGAGGATCATGTTTTTCGGCTTGATCCATGTCAATGTAAGTGTCATGCTTAGCCGATAGGCTCGCGCCATGTCCACGAACTCCTCTACTTTGCCAGATATGGCGCCCCATGTGCTGCTGGACGACCCGCAGGAGTGGGCGGCATTCGGGCGGCTGCGCCGGCCTGCGGGCAGCGGGACGCAAGACGCGGTGGCCGGGCAGTCCGTGTCCGGGGCGCTCGCCGAGGTTTCGCCCGATGCCGTGTGGGAGTCGAATGTGGTGCTGGAGGGCATGCACTGTGCGGCCTGCGCACTCACCATCGAAGAGGCATTGCGGTCCGTTCCGGGGGTGGAGCAGGTGGATGTGAGTGCCGCCACGCACCGTGCGCGCGTGGTGTGGCGGTCGGGCCGGGTCCTTCCGTCGCAGTGGATGGCAGCGGTGCAGAAGGCGGGCTACCGGGCCTTGCCGGCGATGGATTCCCATGCGCGCGCGCAGCGCCAGCGTGAAAACCGGCGTGCGCTGTGGCGCTGGCTGGTGGCGGGCTTTTGCATGATGCAGGTCATGATGTATGCGTGGCCTGCCTATGTGGCGCAGCCGGGGGATCTGACGGGCGAGATGGAGCAGCTGCTGCGCTGGGCCTCGTGGGTGCTGACGCTGCCCGTGGTGTTCTTTGCCTGCGGCCCCTTTTTTACCAGTGCGCTGCGCGACATCCGTCTGCGCCGCGTCAGCATGGACCTGCCGGTGGCCTTGGGCATGGCCATCACTTTCGTGGTGAGCACGGCAGGCACGTTTGACCCCGCAGGCATCTTTGGCCGCGAGGTCTATTTCGACTCGCTGACCATGTTCGTCTTTTTCCTGCTGACCGGCCGATGGCTGGAGCTGCGCCTGCGGGACCGCACGGCCGGCGCGCTCGAAGCCGTCATGAACCGCCTGCCCGACAGCGTGGAGCGGCGCGGTGCCGATGGCGTTTTTACCCGCGTGGTCACGCGCCGGCTGGCCGTGGGGGACACCATTCGCGTGCTGCCTGGCGAGGCCTTTCCTGCCGATGGCTGCATCACAAGCGGCAGCACACAGTCCGACGAAGCCTTGCTCACCGGCGAATCCACGCCCGTGGCGCGGCCCTTGGGCAGCCAGGTGACGGCGGGCAGCTACAACCTGCAGGCCCCGGTGGAGGTGCGGGTGGAGGGCGTTGGCGGGCAGACCCGGTTTGCCCAGATCCTGGCCCTGATGGAAAGCGCCTCGCTGCAAAAACCCCGGCTTGCGCAGTTGGCAGACCGCATTGCGCGGCCCTTCCTGCTGGCGGTTTTGCTGGCGGCCGGTCTGGCGGTGGCCTGGTGGTGGCCGTCAGACCCCGGCCATGCACTGATGGTGGCCGTGGCGGTGCTCATCGTTACCTGCCCCTGCGCCCTGTCGCTGGCCACGCCGGTGGCCATGCTGACAGCGGCCGGCACGCTGGCCCGCCATGGCGTGCTGGTGCGCAACCTGCAAGGGCTGGAGGCACTGGCCAGCGTGGATACCCTGGTGTTCGACAAGACCGGCACCCTCACCCGGGACGGCATGGCCGTGCAGGCAGTCCGCTGCGCACCGGGCCTCACGCGTGACGACGTGCTGGCGCTGGCGGCCACGCTGGCGCGGCAATCCATGCATCCGGCATCCCGCGCCATCGTGTCCGCGGCATCTGGGTCCAGCGTGCGCTGGAGTGCGGTGAATCTGCGCGAGGATGCAGGCCTGGGGTTGGCGGCCGAAATACATGACGCACGGGGCTCCGTAGCCCCGCGTTGGTTGCGGCTGGGTTCTGCCCGGCATGCAGGCGTGGCTGCGCAGGATGGCGGGGAAGCGCTGCAGGTGGTGCTCTCGGAGCAGGGGGGCGATGGCCAGTTCGCAGAGCTGGCACGTTTCGACGTGATCGAAGATGTGCGGTCCGAGACGGCTGACGTGGTGCGTGCCTTGCAGCAGGCGGGCGTTGCGGTGCAGATTTTGTCGGGCGACCGACCCGGCGCGGTACAGCGGGTGGCCGCGCAGGCGGGCATCTCCCAGGCAAAGGGCGAATGCAGTCCCCAGGACAAGCTGGCTGCCTTGCAGGATCTGCAGGCACAGGGGCGCCAGGTGGCCATGGTGGGCGATGGCCTCAACGATGGCCCGGTTCTGGCGGGGGCGAACGTGTCGTTTGCCTTTGGCCGCTCGGTGCCGTTGGCCCAGGCGCGTGCTGATTTCGTGGTGCTGGGCGGCAGTTTGTCGCTGGTGCCGCAAACTGTGCTGCTGGCGCGCCGGACCCTGCGTGTGGTGAGGCAAAATCTGGGGTGGGCTGTGGGCTACAACGCGCTGTGTGTTCCCCTGGCGCTGGTCGGCTGGATGCCGGCCTGGCTGGCGGGGCTTGGCATGGCGCTCAGCTCTCTGCTGGTGGTGCTGAATGCCGCCCGTTTGTCGCGCGCCTTGCCCGGTGTGGGGGTGTCGGCGGTGAACCTGCCCGAACAGGCGAAAGGCACAGTCCGCATGACTTCTGCTTCCCCATCTTCTCTGGACCCGGCCTGATGGACATCCTGTATTTGCTGATCCCTTTGTCGGTCATTTTGGTGCTGATGATCCTTGCGGGCCTGTGGTGGGCGATCTACCAAGGCCAGTTCGAGAGCGTCGAGCAAGAGGGTGAACGCATTTTTCGTAATGATTGACATGTGTCAATGTCGAATAACCCTACTTAAATAAAACTATTCCTGCATTAAAACGAGGTGCCCGATGGATTCTCCAAAAACAATGACTACGCACTACAGCGACACGGTGGTGCGTCAGTTTTCTATCATGGCCGTGGTATGGGGGGTGGTTGGCATGCTGGTAGGCGTATTCATCGCCGCACAGCTGGCATGGCCAGAACTCAATTTCGGCATTCCCTGGTTGAGTTACGGGCGCTTGCGTCCGCTGCACACCAACGCAGTGATCTTTGCGTTTGGTGGTTGCGGGCTGTTTGCCACCAGCTATTACGTGGTGCAGCGCACCTGCCAGACGCGCCTGTTCGCGCCGGGCTTGGCGGCATTCACGTTCTGGGCCTGGCAACTGGTCATCGTGGCGGCGGCGATCAGCCTGCCACTGGGCTACACCCAGGGCAAGGAATATGCCGAGCTGGAATGGCCCATTGACATCCTGATTGCAGTGACCTGGGTGTCCTATGCCATCGTGTTCTTTGGCACGGTCGGCACGCGCAAGGTCAAGCACATCTATGTGGCCAACTGGTTCTTCGGTGCCTTCATCCTGGCCGTGGCCTTGCTGCACATCGTCAACAGCGCGGCCATTCCCGCTGGCTTCATGAAGAGCTACTCGGCCTACGCGGGCGTGCAGGATGCCATGGTGCAATGGTGGTACGGCCACAATGCCGTGGGCTTTTTCCTGACCACGGGCTTCCTGGGCATGATGTATTACTTCATTCCCAAGCAGGCGGGCCGTCCGGTGTACAGCTACCGCCTGTCCATCGTGCACTTCTGGGCGCTGATCTTCACCTACATGTGGGCAGGCCCTCACCATCTGCACTACACCGCGTTGCCCGACTGGACGCAGTCGGTGGGCATGGTGTTCTCGCTGATTCTGCTGGCTCCCAGCTGGGGCGGCATGATCAACGGCATCATGACCCTGTCGGGTGCCTGGCACAAGCTGCGTGACGACCCCATCCTGCGTTTCCTGATCGTGTCGCTGTCCTTCTACGGCATGTCCACGTTCGAAGGCCCGATGATGTCCATCAAGACCGTCAATGCCCTGAGCCACTACACCGACTGGACCGTGGGCCATGTGCACTCCGGTGCGCTGGGCTGGGTGGGCCTGATCACCATGGGCTCGCTCTACTACATGGTTCCCCGCCTGTTCGGCCGGGAAAAGATGCATTCGATCAAGGCGATAGAGCTGCATTTCTGGATGGCCACCATCGGCATCGTGCTGTACATCGCTGCCATGTGGATTGCCGGCGTGATGCAGGGCCTGATGTGGCGCGCCATCAACCCGGACGGCACCCTGACCTACACCTTCGTTGAAAGCGTGAAGGCGACCTATCCGTTCTATGTCATCCGCGTCGCCGGTGGCCTGCTGTACCTGGGCGGCATGATCGTCATGGCCTGGAATGTGTGGGCGACTGCTATTTCTGGTCGTTCTGTCAAGGTGGCCATTCCCGCTGTGAACGCTGCGCACGCCTGAGCCCGAAGGAGCCCATTCATGTCTGATAACAACCAAAATGCTTCTGGCGGCTTCTCCCACGAGAAGGTGGAAACCAGCAATTTTCTGATGATCGTGCTGATCCTGCTGGTGATCGCGATTGGCGGCCTGGTGGAAATCGTCCCCCTGTTCTTCCAGAAATCCACCACCGAGGCGGTGACCGGCGTGCAGCCTTATTCGGCGCTGCAACTGGTGGGGCGCGATGTGTATATCCGCGAGGGGTGCTACAACTGCCACTCGCAGATGATCCGTCCGTTCCGTGCAGAAACCCTGCGTTACGGCCACTACTCCGTGGCCGGTGAGTTCGTGTACGACCACCCCTTCCAGTGGGGCAGCAAGCGCACGGGCCCCGATCTGCATCGCGTGGGTGGCAAGTACAGCGACGAATGGCATCGCATTCACCTGAACAATCCGCGTGACGTGGTGCCCGAGTCCAACATGCCTGCGTATCCATGGCTGGAGAAAAATGCCATTGATCCAGCCGATGTGGCGCCGCGCATGAAGGCCTTGCGGACCGTGGGCGTGCCTTACACCGACGCGCAGATCGCTGCGTCTGCTGCCGACGTGAAGGGCAAGACCGAAATCGATGCCTTGGTGGCTTATCTGCAAGTCATGGGCCGCGCGCTCAAGTAAAGGAGATTGGCCATGGACATCACGACCATGCGCATCGTCGCCACATTGGCATCGATGGCCTGTTTTATTGGCATCTGGGTCTGGGCCTACAGGGGCCGCAACAAGTCCCGGTTTGATGAGGCAGCCCGGCTGCCCTTCGAGCAAGATTGACCTTCACCAGAACGAGAACACCCCATGAGTGACTTCACCAGCAATTTCTGGTCGGTCTTTGTGACCACGCTGACCTTGGTCGGCATCATCGCCTGCGGCATTCTGCTTTGGATGGCGGGCCGCAAGAAGGTTATGGCCACGGCCGAGAACACCACCGGCCACGTCTGGGACGAGGACCTGGTCGAAATGAACAACCCCCTGCCGCGCTGGTGGGTGTGGCTGTTCGTCATCACCATCCTCTTCGGCCTGGGCTATCTGGCTGCCTATCCCGGTCTTGGCACCTTTACGGGCAAGCTGAACTGGACGCAAAAGGGTGAATACGAGGCTGAAATGGCCAAGGCCAAGACGGAAATCGAGCCGCTGTATGCGCGTTTTGCTTCCATGAAGCCTGAAGACGTGGCCGTGGATCCGCAGGCCCATGCGATCGGCGAGCGCTTGTTCATGAACAACTGCGCCCAGTGCCACGGTTCCGACGCCCGCGGCAGCAAGGGCTTTCCCAATCTGGCAGATGCTGACTGGCTGCATGGTGGCACCCCTGAAAAGATCCGCGAGACGCTGCAGAAGGGGCGCATCGGCAATATGCCTCCCATGGCCGCCGCAGTGGGTTCGCCGGAAGATGTGCGCAATCTGTCGCACTATGTGCTGAGCCTGTCTGGCAGCCCGCATGATTCGCTGCGGGCATCGCTGGGCAAGACCAAGTTCGTGGCGTGCGCTGCCTGCCACGGCAACGACGGCAAGGGTAACCAGGCTTTGGGCGCCCCCAACCTCACGGACGACATCTGGTTGCATGGATGGGGCGAAGCAGCCATCACCGCCATGATCAACAATGGCAAGGTGAACGAGATGCCCGCACAGGCCGACAAGCTGACCGAGGCGCAAATCGGGGTGCTGGCATCGTATGTGTGGGGCTTGTCCAACAAGCCTGCCGCAGCCCGATGAACTCGGGGTGGCTCCAGTTCCGACTGGGGCTGCTTTGCAGTGCTAGTTATCCGCTTCCATAGTCCGCACCATGAAATCATCCGACAAGGCGCCGCGCAAGGTCATTCCCATCGCGGCGGCCACGCCCGAGCCGTCGGCGGAGGGTGAACTTGTCTCCCTTTACGAGGCCCAGAAAAAAATTTACCCACGATCGATCAGTGGGTTCTTTGCGCGTTGGCGTTGGGTCATGGTGTTTCTCACGCAGCTCGTTTTCTATGGGCTGCCCTGGCTGGAGTGGGGCCAGCGCCAAATGGTGCTGTTTGATCTCGGTGCCCGTCGGTTCTATATTTTTGGGTTGGTCCTGTACCCACAGGATTTCATCTATCTCACGGGTTTGCTGATTATTTCAGCGCTCTCGCTGTTTCTGTTCACTGCGGTTGCGGGTCGTCTGTGGTGTGGCTTTGCCTGTCCACAGACGGTCTATACCGAGATATTCATGTGGATAGAGCACAAGATCGAAGGCGATCGCAGTGCGCGACTGCGATTGGATGCCGGTCCCTGGACCTTTGAGAAGATTCGCAAGAAATTCTTGAAGCAGACGGTCTGGGTTGCTGTTTCCCTCTGGACGGGTTTCACTTTTGTCGGGTATTTCGTGCCGATTCGGGAACTGGGTCCCGAGTTGTTGGCTTTTGCTGGCACCTGGCAGATTTTCTGGGTGTTTTTCTACAGCTTGGCCACCTATGGCAATGCTGGCTTCCTTCGGGAGCAGGTATGCAAATACATGTGCCCCTATGCGCGTTTCCAGAGCGCAATGTTCGATCGCGATACCCTCATCGTGACCTATGACGAAGCCCGCGGCGAGCCGCGCGGGCCCAGGGTCAAGACGGTGGACTACAAGGCCAAGGGCCTGGGCGAATGCATCGACTGCACCCTGTGTGTACAAGTGTGTCCCGTGGGCATCGACATCCGCAAGGGTTTGCAATATGAATGCATTGGCTGCGGTCTTTGCGTGGATGCCTGCAATACCGTGATGGACAAGATGCATTACCCCAGAGGCTTGATAAGGTATTCGACCCAGAATGGTGTTCTGCATCGCTGGAGCCAGTCGCAAATCTTGCGCCATGTCTTGCGCCCTCGCGTGCTCATCTACACCGCGGTTCTGGTGGCTTTGTGTGTGGGCATGCTGGCCAGCCTGAGCACGCGCACCCCCCTGAAGGTGGACATCGTGCGTGACCGTGCCGCCTTGTCCCGCATTGTTGCGGGGGGCAAGCTTGAAAATGTCTATCGACTGCAGATCATGAATGCCACAGAGGCCGCACAGCGCTACCGCATTACTGCGAGCGGGCTGGATGGCTTGGAAGTGGCTTCGGAGCAGGAGGTGGACATTGGTGCTGCAGAATCCCGTTGGGTCGCGGTGCGACTGCAGATACCGTATGGATCTGCGGCCCCTGGTTCCCATGCGATTCATTTCGATATATCTGCACTGGAAAGCGGCGGCAAAGTGACTGAGAAATCCATATTCCTGGTGCCACGCTGAGTCAATTGAGTGAAGGTCACGCTGTGCGCTGCATGGCGTCTTGTGGCCTGTATGCTGATACCTGAGGAGCTTCCATGCCAACCAGCCCCGTTATTACTCCCGGACCCCAGCCATGGTGGAAGTTTGGGCATGTCTGGCTGGTGATTGCCGGACCGGTCATTGTGGTGATCGCCGGCTTCATTACGCTGTGGCTTGCCGTGAGTCGGCCGGACCCCGTCGTCGAGGAGGACTATTACCGCAAAGGGATTGAGATCAACCAGACGCTGGCACAGCCAGAGAAAAGTTTGGCCCCTGCGCTCAAGGGCCGCAACCATGCGGCGACACCTGCCGTAGATCAGCCTCGCTGAACGAGAGTCCCAACTGGTCGCATACAAACGCTCCCCGCAACCCCGAGGAAACACACGATGTGGACACAACGCCTGATGTGGATTGCATGGCCCGCTTTTCTGGTGGCCGGGATCCTGGAAATGCTGGTTTTCGCCATGGTGGATCCACAGGATCTTCATTGGCTCGGTCAACCATTGACGCTGTCCCGCCAGGGGGTCTATACCCTTGCGTTCTTTGCGTTCTGGATCATTACCATGGCTGCCAGCGCGCTGACAACGCTGCTCTCCATGTCACCCTTTGAACTCAACCGCTGCCCCGTGCCTCCGGATGCCCGACCGGACGATTGCCACAAGGCATCGTCATGCCCGTGACGGCCCATACCTGAACAGCGATCAGTGACAAGCCTGCTGGTTGTTGACAATACGCTTGAGTGCCTCGGTGTCCAGAATGCGGACATGGCGCTGTTTGACTTCTACCGTGCCATCTTCCACAAACTTCGAGAACGTGCGGCTGACTGTCTCCAGCTTGAGTCCAAGGTAACTGCCGATTTCTTCCCGTGTCATTCGCAATACCAGTTCGGACTGCGAGAACCCGCGGGCATGCAGGCGTTGCACCAGGTTGAGCAGGAACGCGGCCAGGCGCTCTTCTGCGCGCATGCTGCCCAGCAAAAGCATCACACCGTGTTCACGAACGATTTCCCGGCTCATGATCTTGTGAACGTGGTGTTGCAACGCCGTGACTTCGCGCGATAGTTCTTCGATGCGATCAAAGGGCATGACACACACTTCGGCATCTTCGAGGGCGACTGCATCACAGGTGTGATGGTCGTTGACGATGCCATCGAGTCCAATGATTTCACCCGCCATCTGAAAGCCTGTGACCTGGTCGCGCCCATCTTCGGTAGCGACGCAGGTCTTGAAAAAACCAGTGCGAATGGCATAGAGAGAAGTGAACGACTCTCCATTGCGAAAGAGCGTACCTCCCCGCTTGATTTTTCGCCGCACTGCCACGATATCGTCAATGCGTTGCAACTGCTGCTCGTTCAGGCCTACGGGCATGCACAGTTCTCGCAGGTTACAGTTGGAGCAGGCGACTTTGATGGTTTGCGGGTTCATGGGCACTGGGACCTGGACAGGTCAGGGTAATTGGCTTGTATCTGCTGGGACTCCATTGTCCCGTGGTGCACGCGTGGCGGCTGACTTGAATCAAATTGTCCCCCCTGTACCCATTCGTCTTCTTGATTAAGGTCAAGGACGTGGGCCAAAGGGTACGGCACAGTACCGATGCACGCAAGGATATTTTCCCATGACCGCTGTTACCCCAGAACTTCTGCGCCGTTTTGACATTCCAGGACCGCGCTATACCTCCTACCCCACGGCTGACCGGTTTGTGGAGGCTTTTGGGCAAGAGGACTATGTGTTGGCACTGTCACAGCGCCGGCTTGGTGCTACGGCCATGGCACTGCCGTTGTCGCTGTATGTCCACATTCCGTTTTGCGAATCGTTGTGCTACTACTGTGCCTGCAACAAGATCATCACCAAGCACCATGACCGTGCCGACGTGTATTTGCGCTACCTCAGCCGCGAGATTGATCTGCACACGGCCCACTGCGGCACCGGACAGGTGGTCAGCCAGTTGCACCTCGGGGGCGGCACGCCGACCTTCCTTTCGGACGACGGGCTGCGCCAGCTCATGGCAACGCTGCGGCGCAGTTTCACCTTTGCGCCGGGTGGTGAGTATTCCATCGAGGTGGATCCTCGCACGGTCACTTCGGAGCGGCTGGCGGTGCTGGCGGAGCTCGGCTTCAATCGATTGAGCTTCGGGGTGCAGGATTTTGATGCCGAGGTTCAGAAGGCCGTGCACCGCATTCAGCCCGCAGAGCAGGTGTTTGCATTGGTGGAAGCGTCTCGTGCGCTGGGCTTTGAGTCGGTCAATGTGGATTTGATTTACGGGCTGCCGCGCCAGACACCCGAGTCGTTTGATCGCACGCTGGCACAGGTGGCCCAGTTGCGCCCCGACCGAATCGCTTTGTATGCCTACGCCCATTTGCCCGATCGTTTCAAGCCGCAGCGGCGCATCATCTCGACAGAATTGCCCGCTGCATCCGCCAAGGTGACCATGCTTTCGCGTTCGCTGGACGCGTTCATTGATGCCGGTTACGTCTATGTAGGCATGGACCACTTTGCCTTGCCTACGGATGCGTTGGCGGTTGCCAAGCGGCAGGGGCGCCTGCACCGCAATTTTCAGGGCTACAGCACCCAGCCCGACTGCGATCTCATCGCCCTGGGCGTATCCGCGATCGGCCGGGTGGGCGCGACCTACAGCCAGAACGCCAAGTCGCTGGAGGAGTACTACGACCATCTGGATCAGGGGCGGCTGCCCGTGGTGCGGGGGTTGGCGCTGAATCGTGATGACCTGGTGCGCAGGGCCGTCATCATGGCGCTGATGTGCCAGGGCGAGGTGTTGTTTGAGCCCATGGATCAAGCTTGGCTCATTGATTTTCGGAAGTATTTCGCGCCGGAACTGGAGCAGTTGGAGTCCATGACCGAGCAGGGACTCGTTACGTTGACTGCCGAGGGTGTCAAGGTAACGCCCATGGGCTGGTTCTTTGTGCGCGGCATTGCCATGGTGTTTGACCGCTATTTGCAGGCTGACCGCAATCGGGCCCGGTTTTCGCGCATCATCTGATACCCATCATTCGAGCTGTGCCCCGGTCTTCATGCTTGCACCCCTTGCCGTAACGGCTTTGCTCATGGGGCTCGCTGGCGGGCCCCATTGCTTGGCCATGTGCTCCGCGCCTTGCGGTGCGATCATCGGCCAAGGGGTGGCGCGCTCGCAAGCGGGCAGTCCCGTCTCTCAGCCGGTTCAGTGGTTTCCCAAAGATGGAACCGCTCGCCGGCTGTTCGCATTTCACTTCGGGCGCCTGGCGGGCTATGCCGGGGGGGGCGCCCTGGCAGCGCTGGCCATGGACAGTCTGGCATGGGTGACCCGGCAAACCATGGCCTTGAGTCCGGTATGGACGCTGATGCACGTGGCGGTCATGGCCTGGGGTTTGATGATGATGGTGCAGGCGCGACAGCCTGCGTGGGTAGAGCAGGCAGGGCGTGCAGCCTGGCGCCGCGTGCAACCCCTTGTCCGCGCGCCGGGTGGACTGCTGGTGGCGGGCGGGCTTTGGGCACTCATGCCATGCGGATTGCTTTATTCGGCCCTGCTGGTGGCAGCGCTCAGCGGCAGCGTGTTGCAGGGCGCTGTCACCATGGTGTTTTTTGGCGTGGGGAGTGGGTTGTGGCTGGTGGGCGCGCCCTGGCTGTGGGGGCGGCTGCGTTCACGCATCAACGCGGTGCGAGCCAGTTGGGGAACCCGGCTGGCGGGTGCGCTGCTGGTCGGGGTGGCGGGGTGGGCATTGTGGATGGATCTGGTTTACAAACCCTCTCTCTGGTGCAGATAACTTCAGCGGGAAATACCTTGGGGTCACTCTGGCGGGTGGCGTCACGCCAGAACTTCATCATTGGGATTGCGGGGCACAATGGCCTGGGCGGCGGCGATAATCCTTGCAGCCAAGGGTGGTGCGCATGTCTCCATGTTTCTCCATGCATGCCGTGAAACTCCGTGAATTCCTTCCTCCTTATTGATACCGGCCCGCTTCGCATCGGCATGTATGTTCAGCCCGACGTGGGCTGGATGCACCACCCATTCAACGACCGTTATGCCAACGTCGTGTCGGTCGATTCGGCCAGACCGCTGAGGCCCAAGGTCATCGTTCATGATGCCCGGGTGCCCAAGGACGAAGCCCCCGTGCTGGACCTGGAGGCGATGCCCGAGCGGGCTATACGGCGTAGCCTGAAGCCTGCGCAGTTGCCGCGCGATGCGCTTGGCTATCTGTCTCCGCGCAAGCGGATCTGCCATTTTTTTGCGCGCGCTGTAGATCCTGGTCCTGACGAGGTGCACGCATGAACCCGCTACCACCGCAGTCTTGGCTGGACGGCCTGCAGGAAGCGGTGTGGCTCGTGGATGCCGGCAGTTTGTGCATCGTCCAGTCGAACCAGGCGGCTGAGCGACTGGTGGGCATGTCCGGGGAGGACATGGTCGGCAAGGCGGTGACAAGCCTGGCGGCAACACCCCAGGACTGTGCATTCTGGTCCGAGCCATTGGCCACTCTTGCGAAGGGCATCCACTCCCACACCTGCGTATGGCGGGCCGATGGCGTCCTGGTTCCGGTCGATCGGCGTGTGACCTGTCTACAGCACGACGGCGCTCCAGCGGTTTTGATGCTGACGATGCTGGACCGCAGTGCCCAGGAGGCTAGCCAGCAGGAACTCGAGGCCCTGCCGTCCGAGTTGCGCTCCACCCTGGATTCCGCAGCCGATGGCATGCTGGTATGTGGGCTTGACGGACGTGTGCGCGCCTTCAACCAGCGGCTGGTGCACATCTGGAGCATCCCCCGCGAACTGCTGTTGCAGCGCAATGACACGGCGGTGCATGACCACCTGGCCTCCCGGGTGGTGGATCGCAAGCACTACCAGGAACGTCTGAGTGCCATTGAGCGCGATCCGCTGCTTGAGAGTACCGACATCTTCCAGTTGCACGGCGGCATGACGGTGGAGCGTCGCGTTGTTCCGCAGCTTCACCAGGGCCACCCCGTGGGGCGCGTTTATTCTTTTCGGGATATCACCCGGCAGGCCGAAGCGCAGGCCAGCTTGCGCCTGGCGGCGCGGGTTTTCGATTCCAGCCTGGATGCCATTTTCATTGCAGACAGCAGGCACCATCTGATGCGCATGAACCCGGGTTGCGAGCGATTGCTGGGCCCTTGCGCAGCCGCTTTGGAGGGGTCCATGGCCGCGTCTCTGTTCGGCAGTGGTTCGGACGCCTCCTTCATGGAGCAGGTGCAGGCGGGATGGGAAAGCGATGGTTTCTGGGAGGGTGAGCTCTGGCTGCCCCGTGACAACGGTGCTTACTGTGCCGTGCATCTGTCGTGGGTGGCCCTGCGCGATGACGAAGGCCGGCTGATACAGAGCATTGGTTTCATGCGTGACCTGACGCAGCAGCACGCGGCCAAAAAACGCATCGAGGAACTGGCGTACAGCGATGTCCTGACCGGTTTGCCCAATCGGCTGCTTCTTTCTCAGAGGGTGGAAACCGCGATCCAGGGTGCTCGCGCCAGCGATACGGGCTTTGCCATCCTTTTCCTGGATCTGGACCGGTTCAAGATCGTCAATGACTCGCTCGGCCATCACTTCGGTGATCGCGTATTGCAACTGGTCGCCGAGCGTCTGCAGGCTTGCCTGCGGCAGACGGACATGCTGTGCCGGCTTGGCGGCGATGAGTTCGTGATTTACCTGCATGGCGCCGACGCTGTCGTGGCCGAAAGCGTGGTGCGCCGGATGCTGGAGGACATGCTGAGCCCCTTCTTGCTGGATGGCATGGGCTTTTCCATCCAGTGCAGCATTGGCATGGCGCTGTATCCGCAGGACGGCACCACCCTGGACGAACTCATCAAGCAGGCTGATACGGCCATGTACCGTGTCAAGGAGCGGGGGCGTGGCAGCTATGGCTTCTACCAACCGCAGATGAACGCCAACCTGCTGTCGCGCATGAAGCTGGAGCACGCCATGCGCCAGGCGCTGGGCGAGCAGCGGATGGCCGTGCACTATCAGCCCCAGGTGAACCTCGCTACCGGCCGGATCGTCGGCGCGGAAGCGCTCATCCGATGGACCGACCCCGAGTTTGGCGTGGTATCTCCCACGCAGTTCGTGCCGCTGGCGGAGGAGTCGGGCTATATCGTGACGCTGGGGGCGTGGGTCATGGAGCAAGCCGTGCGGGAGGCGGCGCAGTGGATGCACGAGGGCATGCCCATTGTGGTGTCCGTCAATGTGTCTGCGCTGGAGTTTCGCCAGGCCGATTTCGTCGAGCGCCTGACGCGCCTGCTGGCTGTGCACCAGTTGCCGCCGACCTTGCTGGAGCTGGAGCTGACCGAAACCATCCTGCTGCAGGATGCGCAGGAAATGGAACTGCGATTGTTCTCCCTGGCTGCGCTGGGTGTGGGCCTGGCCATTGACGACTTCGGCACAGGCTACTCCAGCCTGGCCTATCTGAAGAAGCTGCCCATCGACAAGCTCAAGATCGACCAATCCTTCGTGCGGGGATTGCCGGAGGATGACGGCGACCGCGCCATTGTCAGCGCCATCGTCAGCATGGGGCATGCGCTGCATATCGAAGTGGTGGCCGAGGGCGTGGAAACCCTTGGACAGCGCGCCATGCTGCAACAGCTGCAGTGCGGGCATTTTCAGGGATTCCTGTGCTCACCGGGCTTGCCAGGCGCCGAGTTCCGTCAATTGCTGTTCAACTCCAGCCACGGGCTGGCGCAGTTTGCGCCGGTCGAATAACCGGGGTTCACCGGTGGTGTCAGCGGCGGGTGGCACGCTGACCTCGTTTGCCTCGGAGGGGCATCGTAAACAGGCTCTCAGAAAGCCGCCACGCCCTTCCAGAGCATGTAGGCCGCCAGCATCAGCAGCAGGCTGGCAAAAACCCGTTTGAGTTGTTTCACCGGCAGCTGGTGCGCCGCCCGCGCACCCAAGGGCGCGGTCAGCACACTGCAGGTGGCAATGGCGGCCAGCGCAGGCAACCAGATGTACCCCAGCGAGCCCGATGGCAGTCCTGCCACAGACTGACCGCCCACCGCATACCCCACCACATTCGCCAGGGCAATGGGAAAACCCAGCGCGGCGCTGGTGGCAACGGCGTTGTGAATGGCCACGTTGCACCATGTCATGAACGGCACGCTGACAAAACCACCGCCCGCGCCCACCAGGCCAGACAGAAAACCAATCACCCCCCCGGCCGCCAGTTGTCCGCTGGTTCCCGGCATCTGCCGGGACGGCGCAGGCTTCTTGTCCAGAAACATCTGAAAGGCCGAGAAACTCACGAAAAGCCCAAAGAAGATCGCAAGAAACGCCCCCTTGAGCAACGCAAAAACGCCCAGGCTCGCCACCAGCCCGCCGATCACGATGCCTGGTGCCAGCCTGCGCACGATGTCCCAGCGCACGGCACCTCGCTTGTGGTGTGCGCGAACGCTGGAAACGGAGGTGAACATGATGGTGGCCATGGAGGTGGCAATGGCCATCTTGACCGCCAGGTCGGGGGGCACTTGCTGGTGACCCAGAATGTAGGTCATGAAAGGCACCAGCAGCATGCCGCCGCCAATGCCGAGCAGGCCTGCAAGAAAGCCGGTGCCCAGACCGAGGATTGCGAGTTCAACAACCAGAAGGGGTTCGAGCATCATGCCAAGAGGTCCGGGGGGACTGAGTGCGCCGCATCTGCACAGGGCGTGCCCGCGCCGACGGAAGGGAAAAGAGGGTGTCTGCAAGTGCCACCGGACCGGCATCCTGAACCGGGGGTTCAGGTGGGCGAGGGCAGCCAGGCGTTGGGTTCATCTGACGCGAGATGATCACGCTCACCGGGCGATGTACCAAGCCCGTGCTCAGTGAGCATTGGTTCAAGGAAATATAAAGCCCGGCAGCACCGCAGACCCCTCTATTGTAGGCGTTGGCCGCTCGGACTGCCGGCACTGCCCGATGCCAGGGTGGCAACAGAGGGCGCGCTGCACGCCCGTTCCTCAGAGCAGGCGCCCGTCTTCGCCCAAGGCGTCATCCAGGCGCTGCACGAGTGTCTGCAGTCGCAGGGCATCCGCGCCTGCGTTGAAGGGCTGGCTGGCGGGTTCGCTGGGGTGGGGCAGGGTGGCTGGATGCATGTGCGCAGCCGCCAGGTCGGCAGCTTCCCGATCGGCAATATCAAATGCCAGGTTCAGCGCCGCCAGCACGGCAATGCGTTCGCGTGCCCGCACCTTGCCGGCATCGCGGATGCGCGTCATGGCGGTGTCCACGCGCTCCACCGCTTCCAGCAATCGCGACTCGTGCCCCTCGGGGCAGGACAGCAGATAACTTTGCTGCAGTATCTGCACCTCGATTTGCTTCATTCGACGTCCTTGGGAGGGGGGGATGGGGGCAGGCGTTCGAGCAATGCGTCCACCCTGGCGCGGGCGGCGCTCAGGCGCGATTTGAGGGAGTCGCGCTCCTGCGTGAGGGCTGACACTTGGCTTGCCAGCAGGGCATTGGTGCGTTGGAGTTCCGCGTGGCGCAAGAGCAGGCGTTCAACGCGGTCGGCGATCTGGTCGATGGTGGAGGGGGCGTCCATACAGCGCACGATTGTAGAGGGCCGCACAGAAACCCCCTTAAAATCCTGCTGTTGGTGCTCGCGGTGTGGTTCACATACCGCAGTTCAACGGGAAGCAGGGAGGTTGCACCAGCCATGGTGCGCCCAGCCTGCGCTGCCCCCGCAACGGTCAGCGGACGAATCACTTGATTCCCTCTCCATTCACAAGCCACTGGGCGCCTTGAACAAGCACCTGGGAAGGCATTGGAGGGCGCTCCGCCAGCCCGGATACCGGCCAACACGGTGGTTTTGCGCGCCTATGGAGGCGTGCCATGCCTTGTCTCCCACATGCTGGCGGGGAAGCCGGCTCGGGTAGTTTGTTGACGATGATTCCTATGAAAATCCGTACCCCTAGTGCGCGCCGTGTGCGTCATATCGCGCCGCTGTGCCTGCGCCCCTGCGTGCTGGCTGTCCTTTCCTTCGTGTCCGCCCATGCGGCGCAGGCGCAGCCACTCGCAGCGCCCGTGCTGCTGGCACAAAACACACGCATGCCTTCGCTGCAAGAAACGGTGGTGACCGCCACGCGCACCGAGCAGCCCCTGGCCGATCTGGTGGCCGACGTGTCGATCGTGGACCGCGAAACCATTGAAGGCAGTGGTGCCACGGGCCTGGCTGATGTGCTGGCGCGCCTGCCGGGTGTCGAGATTTCTCGCAACGGGGGGGTGGGCAATGCCAGCAGCGTTTTTCTGCGGGGCGCCGAGTCGCGCTTCACGGCGGTCTATATCGACGGCGTGCGCATTGACTCGCAATCCACCGGTGGTGCGCAGTGGGAACAGATTCCGCTGTCGCAGATCGACCGCATCGAAGTGCTGCGCGGCCCCGCCGCTGCGGTGTACGGCTCCGACGCCATCGGCGGCGTGATCCAGCTTTTCACCCGCCGGGGCGAAGGCGCGGCCAAGCCGTATGTGGGCGTGGGCGTGGGCAGCCAGGGCACCCGCAAGATCGAGGCCGGCGTGAGCGGCGCGGCTGGACAAGACGGTGCGTTCGATTACTCGCTGGGCATTGCGCGCGAAATCAGCGACGGCTTTGATGCCAAGGTCAGCGGTTCCCACAACCCCGACCGCGACAACTACCGCAGCACCTCGGGCAATGCCCGGCTGGGTTTTCGCATCAATGCCCGGCACCGCCTGGACGCCACGCTGCTGGCCAGCCGCATGAACGCGGGCTATGACAACTCCTCGTACAAAGCGGCCAAGCCGGTGGATGACCGCAGCCTGAACCGCCTGCGCACGGCAGGGCTCACCTGGGCGGCGCAATGGTCGGATGCCTACAGCACGCGCGTGTCGGTCACCGACTCGGTCAATCGCTACGAAACCACGCCATCGCCTTACCTGACCGAGACAAAGCTGCGCGGTTACCTCTGGCAGAACGATTTCCGCTGGGGAGACCATCGCTTCAGCGCGGCCCTGGAGCGCCGTGAAGACGCATTGCAGAACAAACCCATTGATCGCGACCGGTCGCAGGATGCGCTGGCGCTGGGCTATGGTTACCACGCCGGTCGCCATACCCTGCAGCTCAACGTTCGCCATGATTCCGACAGCGAGTTCGGTGGTAAGGACACCGGCAGTGCGTCCTACGGCTACGCCTTCGCTCCGCACTGGCGCGCCACGGCATCGGTGGGCACGGCGTTCCGGGCACCCACCTTGTACCACCGGTTCAGTGAGTACGGTGTGGCCACGCTGCAGCCCGAAAGCAGCCGCAACGCCGAGTTGGGCCTGCGCTACGCGCAAGACCGCAGCAGCTTCTCGGTGGTGGCCTACCGCAACCGGGTCTCCAACCTGATCTCATTCGTGGGTGCGGGCACCTGTGCATCGGCCTTCGGCTGCTATGCCAACACCGCCCGCGCGCAGTACGAGGGAGTCACCTTTGCAGGGTCTTACCACCTGTCGGGCGTGCAGCTTCATGGCTCGATCGACCTGCAAAATCCGCGTGACCTGAACACGGGCAAGCAACTTGCCCGCCGCGCCAAGCGCCATGCCACCCTGGGGGCGGACACACGCATCGCGGACTGGACGCTGGGCGCCGAGGTGCAAGCCTCGGGTCGCCGCTTTGACACCGTGGCCAACACCAACGTGCTGGGCGGCTACACGTTAGTCAACCTCTACGCCAGCACCCGTATCGCCCGCGACTACACCTTGCTGGCCCGCGTCGACAACCTGGCCGACAAGGACTACCAGCTGGCCCGCACCTATGCCACGCCCGGCCGGACGCTGTATGTCGGCGTGAAGTGGGCACCGCAGTAAATGCCGGTTGCCATGTCTGCCCCCGCCCGCTGCCCCGCGCTCCTGGTCGCCGCCCCCGCCTCGGGCCAGGGCAAGACCACGGTGACTGCCGCCCTGGCGCGGCTGTATACGCGCAAGGGCCTGAAAGTGCGGGTGTTCAAGTGCGGGCCGGATTTTCTCGACCCGCACTGGCACCAGCTCGCCAGCGGTGCGCCGGTGCACCAGCTCGACCTGTGGATGACCGGCGAGGCTGACTGCACCCAGCGCCTGCACGCGGCAGCGCAGGAGGCTGACCTCCTCCTCATCGAGGGCGTGATGGGCCTGTTCGACGGCGATCCCAGCGCCGCCGACCTGGCCCAGCGCTTCGGTGTGCCGGTGCTGGCGGTGGTGGACGCCTCCGCCATGGCCGGCACCTTTGGTGCACTGGCGTTTGGCCTGCAGCATTACCGCCCGGGTCTGCCCTGGGCGGGCGTGCTGGCCAACCGGGTGGGCAGCGTGCGCCACGCCGACATGCTGCGGTCGGGCCTTCGGGCACCCGAAGACTGGCTGGGTGCGCTGATGCGGGTGACTGCCAGCGCCGATGCGGGCGCTGCCCGGTCTGCAGGGGCCCTGCTGCCCGAGCGGCACTTGGGCCTGGTGGCGGCGCACGAGCTGTCCGACAGCCAGCAGCGCCTCGATGCCGCTGCCGACGCGCTGGAGGCCACGCCGCTGGGGCAGATGACCGCCCAGGAGCTGCAACGCTGGGCGGTGGATTTCCCCGCGCCCGTGCACTTGCCGGCCGTGCCCGCCTTGCTCGCTGGGCGCACGGTGGCCGTGGCGCGCGATGCGGCGTTCTGCTTCATCTACGACGCGAATATCCGGCTGCTTGAGCAGATGGGCGCGCGCGTGGTGTTCTTCTCACCCCTGCAGGACACGGCGTTGCCCGCGTGCGATGCGGTGTGGCTGCCCGGCGGCTACCCCGAGCTGCACACCGCGCAGATCGCGGCCAACACCGGCATGCAGGCCAGCCTGCGCGCGCATGTGGCAGCCGGCAAAGCCCTGTGGGCCGAGTGTGGCGGCATGATGGCGCTGATGGAATCCATCACGCTGGCCGATGGCAGCACGGCACCGCTGTGGGGGCTGCTGCCTGGCCATGTCACCCTGCACAAGCGGCTGGCCGCGCTGGGGCCGCAGCAGGTGGACGTGGCGGGGTACACGCTGCGCGGCCATACCTTCCACTATTCGACCAGCGACAGCAGCGCGCCAGTGGTGGCCCGCACGGCCCGGCCCGGCGAAGCGCCTGCACCGGCGGCTGGCGAGGCGCTGTACCGGCAGGGCAGCTTGCACGCGAGCTACTTCCATGCGTGGTTTCCCTCCAGCCCCGAGGCGGCGGCCCATCTGCTGGGCGGAGTGCCTGCATGACCGTGTCGCCATCGCCCATCGCCACCGAGCTCATCCTCGGCGGCCAGAAAAGCGGCAAGTCGCGTCGCGCCGAGCTGCTGGCGCGCGACTGGCTGGCGCAGTCCGCCGATCACAGCGCGGTGCTGGTGGCCACCGGCCAGGCCTGGGACGACGAGATGCGCGAGCGCATTGCCCGCCATCAGCGTGACCGCGCTGAACGCGTGCCGGGGCTGCGTACCGTGGAAGAGCCGCGCGATCTGGCCGCTGCCTTGGCGCGCCACGGCACGGCGCACACCCTGGTGGTGGTGGACTGCCTGACGCTGTGGCTGACCCACTGGACCATGCCCATGGGTGCGGAAACCATGGATTTTGAACAAAAGCAGGCTCTGGGGCATGGCTGGAAAGCGCAGGCAACTATGTTTCTGGAAGCAGTTCGACAATCCCCGGGCCCTGTGGTTCTGGTGGGCAACGAAATCGGCCTGGGGGTCATACCGCTGGGGCGCGAGGTGCGCGCCTTTGTCGATGCCCTGGGCACCCTGAACCAGCAGGTGGCCCAGGCGTGCCACCGCGTCACCCTGATGGCAGCGGGCCTGCCCTTGACCTTGAAATGAAGCCATGAAACCAACTCCCGTGCGCCGCATCCTGTGGGTGCTCGCCATCCTTGTCGCGCTGGGCCTGCTCATGGCGGGCCTCGCGCAGGCGCAGGCATCCGCCCAGGCTATCCAGGTCACCGACGACCGGGGCCGCACCGTCACGCTGCCCCGGCCGCCCCAGCGCATCGTGAGCCTGCTGCCTTCGCTCACCGAAACCCTCTGTGCGCTCGACCAGTGCCACCGGCTGGTGGGGGTGGACCGCTATTCCAACTGGCCCGAGGCCGTCACGCGGCTGCCCCAGGTGGGCGGCGGGCTCGATCCGAACATCGAAGCCATCGTGGCCCTGCGGCCCGATGTGGTGGTCATGGCTACCTCGTCGCGCGCGTCGGCCCGGCTCGAATCGCTGGGCCTGACCGTGGTGGCGCTGGAACCCAGGAGCCACGCCGACGTGCAGCGCGTGATGGGCAAGCTCGGCCAGGTGCTGGCCGTGCCCGATGCGCTGCGCGTATGGCGCCACATCGATGCGGCGGTCGAGGCGGCGGCGCAGTCGGTCCCGCCTGCCGCGCGCGGCGCACGCGTGTACTTCGAGGTGAACCGCGGGCCGTATGGCGCGGGCACCTCGTCCTTCATCGGCGAGACCCTTGCGCGCCTGGGCGCCCGCAACATCCTGCCGGCATCGCTCGGGCCTTTCCCCAAGCTCAACCCCGAATTCGTGGTGCGGGCCGACCCGGACCTGATCATGGTCGGCGCCCGCAGCCTGGAAGGCCTGGCCGAGCGGCCCGGCTGGAGCAGCCTGCGCGCACTGCGCGAACAGCGGCTGTGCGTGTTCTCCCCCGAAGAGGCGGACATTCTGGTGCGGCCCGGGCCCCGCATGGCCGAGGGCGCGCGCCTCATGGCCCGCTGCCTGGCCAGCAAGGCGGTGCCTGCCGCCCGGGGCACTGCGGCGGTGCGTCCATGAGCCTGTCTGTGGCACGGCGCGGGCGCTGGCTGGGGTGGGCGCTGGTGGCGGCCAGCCTGCTGCTGGTGCCGCTGGGCACGGGCGTAGGCAGCGTGGGGCTGGAAAACCTCTGGCCGGCGCTGTGGGGCGACGGCTCTGACCCTGCCTCCCGCGCTGCCCGTGATATGGCCTGGCAGATCGTGTGGGACATCCGCCTGCCGCGCACGCTGGGCGCCTGGTGCGCCGGGGCCTTGCTGGGCCTGGCGGGCGCCGTGGCGCAGGGGCTGTTTCGCAACCCGCTGGCCGACCCTTACCTGCTGGGCAGTGCCTCGGGCGCCTCGCTGGGCGTGGCCGCGGCGCTGGCGCTCATGGGTGGCGGGGCGGGCATGGTGGGCAGTGCCAAGGGCGCGGCGGTGACCCTGGTGTTTTCCGGCCACTGGCTGGTGCGCCTGGGCCTGACGGGTGCCGCGTTCGCCGGTGCCGTGCTGGCGGTGCTGCTCACGCTGGCGCTGGCGCGCGGGGTGCAGCACACGCTGCGCTTGCTGCTGGCGGGCGTGATCGTGGGCGTGGTGCTGGGGGCGTTCACCTCGCTCATCCTGCTGCTGTCGCCCGATTCGCTGCAGGCCATGCAGGCATTTCTGCTGGGCTCCACCGGCTTCGTGGGCTGGACCTCGTGCCTGCTGATGGCGGGGGTGTGGGTGCTGTGCCTCGTTGCGGCCTGGGCGCTGGCGCGCGTGCTCGACGGGCTGGCGCTGGGCGAATCCACCGCGCACAGCCTGGGCCTGCCGCTGGCGCCGCTGCGCGCCGCGCTGGTGGCGGTGCTGGCGCTGGCCACCGGTACGGCCGTGGCGCAGACGGGGTTGATCGCCTTTGTGGGACTGGCGGCGCCCCACCTGGTGCGCGCGGTGGCCAAGGTGCCGCACGGCCGCCTGATGGGGCTGGCCAGCCTGATGGGGGCGGTGCTGCTGGCGGCGGCCGACCTGCTGGCGCGCGGGCTCATCGCCCCGCAGGAGCTGCCGGTGGGCGTGCTCACCGCCGTGCTCGGTGGTGGCTACCTGCTGTGGCTGATGCACCGGCGCACGGGACCAGGGGGGCTGCTGTAAATGGCATTCGCTCCTCAGAACATGGCTATCGGCGCCGATGGAGTCAGCGCCAGCATTGGAAAAAGTGCCATATTGCACGGCGTGACACTGCAGCTGCCGGCGGGCCGCTGGACCAGTATCGTGGGCCCCAACGGCGCGGGCAAATCCACCCTGTTGCGCACGCTGGCGGGCCTCATGCCCTGCAGCGGCAGCGTGCACCTGCTGGGCCGTCCTCTGGCGCAATGGCAGCGCGGCGATCGGGCACGGGCGTTGTCATGGCTGGGCCAGAACGAGGTGGCCGCCGATGACCTCATGGTGTACGACGTGGCCATGCTGGGGCGCCTGCCGCACCAGCCCTGGCTCTCGCCCCCCAGCGGCGCCGACCACGCCGCGGTAGAGCAGGCCCTGCGCGCCACCCAGGCGTGGGACTGGCGCCACCGCGCGCTGGGCCAGCTGTCGGGCGGCGAGCGCCAGCGCGTGCTGTTGGCCCGGCTGCTGGCGGTGCAGGCCCAGGTGCTGCTGATGGACGAACCCCTGGCCAACCTCGACCCGCCGCACCAGGCCGACTGGCTCTTGCTGGTGCGCGCGCTGGTGGCGCAGGGCCAGACCGTGGTCAGCGTGCTGCACGAGGTGTCGCTGGCGCTGCAGGCTGACGACATGGTGGTGATGGCAGCGGGCCGCGTGCGGCACCACGGAGCCTGCGGCGCCGCCACCACCCATGCCGCGCTGGAGCAGGTGTTCGATCACCGCATCCATGTGCGCCAGCTCGAAGGCATGTGGATGGCGCTGCCATCCCTGCAGCGCAGGAACAACCAAGGAACCAAGGAAGTGCAGGCATGAATATCGAAACGGGTTTTTCGCAGGTCGCGCAGGCGCTGCTGTGGCCGGTGCTGGTGCTGGTGGGGCTGGCCTTCGTCTACGCGCTGTGGTCGGGCGGCGCCACGCTGATGGAGGCCTGGCAGCGCTGGCGCCAGCCGCAGTACCGCTCGCTGCGCGTGGCGCCGGGCCTGTCGATGGAGGAGCTGGAGCTGCAGCTGGTGCGCCAGGTAGAGCCCGTGCGCCTGCTCAGCCGCCTGTCGCCCATGCTGGGGCTGATCGCCACCATGATCCCGCTGGGCCCTGCGCTGCAGAGCGTGGCAGCGGGCAATGGCCAGCAGGCGCTGGCCGTGTTCAGCGGCGCGTTTGCGGGCGTGGTGCTGGCGCTGGCCGCCGCATCGGTGGGCCTGGTGGTGTATTCGGTGCGCCGCCGCTGGCTGCTGGCCGAGCTGCTGGTGGTGCGCAAGGAGCGCGGGGTGGCGCAATGACCTTCAAGCACCTGAGCGTCCTGGCCGAGGACGACGACGACCCGATGCTGTCCGCCGTGAACCTGGTGGACGTGTTTCTGGTGCTGGTGGTGGCGCTGCTCACGGCCGTGGCCGTGCAGAGCCAGACCAGCGCCCATGAAAGCGTGACCCTCATCCGCAACGCGGGCCAGCCCGACATGGAGGTGGTGGTGCGCGAGCAGGGCAAGGAAGTGCGCTTCAAGGGTGCAGGCAGCGCGGCGCAAGGGCAGGGCGTGCGCGCTGGCGTGGCCTACCAACTCGAAGATGGCAACATCGTCTATATCCCTGAAACCGGTGCGGCGCCTGCAGAAGCGGGCGCAGCCGACTCCGCCAAGCCATGACCTGGCGGACCCTGCGCGCGGCGCTGTGGTGCGCAGTGTTGCTGCCGCTGCTGCTGGCTGCGCCACTGGTGCAGGCCGCGCAGTCCGCGCCGGTGCTGCTGTGGCTCACCTCCGACATCACCACCGCCCCGCGCACCGCCATGGTGCAGCGCCTGACCGCCGAGGCGGGCCTGGGCTTTGCCCACATCGACTACCCGCTGGGCGGCCCGGCGGTGCTGGACGCCGCAGGCGCGCAGAAGCTGGAGCGCGCGCTGGCGGGCGCGGCACTGGTGTGGGTGGATGCGCCCCACGCCAGCGTGGAGGCGCGCTTGCGCCGCATGGTGGGGCCGCAGCTGGATGCCCGTGCCGCGCGTTCCCCCGGCCGCGTGGTCTGGGTGCCTGCGGGCATGCCTGCAACCGATCTGGCAGCGCTGGACACGAGCGCCCGCATGGTGGCCTACCTGCAGGCGGGTGGTCCGCGCAACCTCCAGAGCGCCGTCGCCCTGGCGCGCGCCACGGTGGTGGGTGATGCGATGCCCGCCTTGCCCGCGCCCGACATCCTGCCCACCCGTGGCATCTACCACCCCGACGCGCCCCGCCTGCTGCCCCACGCCGCAGCGCTGGAGTCCTGGCGCCAGGGCCAGCCTGCTTTGCGCGGCCTGCCCGCCGTGGCCGTGCTGGTGCACCGCCACCACTTTGTCGATGGCAGCACCGAGTGGCTCGATGCCTGGCTGCGCACGTTTCGCCAGCAGGGTCTGTTCGCCTACGCGGTCTTTGGCCAGCAGGTCACGGCGCAGACGCTGGCCGAAGTGCTGGAGCTGCCCGCCGAAGGAGGCCCCGGCCCCGGCCGCCTGCATGCCTCGGCCCTGGTGCTGCACCAGCTCGTGCCCCAGGCCGCCGCCCTGCAGCCGTTGCTGGCGCGCTGGGGCGTGCCGCTGCTGGGCACGCAGCCTTTCCGTGCAGGCGATGTGGCGGCCTGGGAGGCCAGCGACACCGGCTTGTCGCTGTCCGATGTGCCGTTCTACCTGGCGCAGCCCGAAGCGGCGGGTGCCATCGACCCGGTGCTGGTCGCCGCCCACGGCGCCGAGGGCAAGGACTTTCGCCTCATCGAACGCCAGGCCCAGGCCGTGGCGGCCAAGGCGCGGCGGCTGATTGCGCTGCAAACCCAACCCGCCGCCGACAAGCGCCTGGTGGCCATGGTCTACAACTACCCGCCGGGCGGCACCAACTTTGGCGCCTCGTTCCTCAACGTGCCGCGCAGCCTGGAGCAGGTCTCCGGCGGGCTGGCCCAGGCGGGCTATCGCACGCAGCAGGTGCCCGAGCAGGGCTGGATCGACGGCCTCAAGCCGCTGCTGGCCGCCTACTACCCCGGCGCCGATGTGCGCGCACTGCTGCAAAACGGCCAGGCCGCCGCACTGCCGCTGGCGCACTACGCGCAGCACTTGGCCACGCTGCCCCAGGCCGTGCGCGAGCGCATGAACGCGCACTGGGGCCCGCCCGAGAAAAGCCGCTACGTGGTGGATTGGCAGGGCGAAAAAGTGTTCGCCATCCCGCGCCTGCAGGTGGGCTATCTGTCCGTACTGCCCCAGCCCCCGCGCGAAGAGACGCTGCGCCTGGGCCAGAACCCGTTCATGCATAAAGCCAAGGCGCCGCTGTCGCACCACTACCTGGCGGTGTACCTGTGGGCGCAGCGGGAGGCCGACGCGCTCATCCACTTCGGCACCCACGGCACGCAGGAATGGGCCGGTGGCAAGGCGCGTGCGCTGGATGTGCATGACGACGCCTTGCTACCGCTGGGCGATCTGCCCGTGGTCTACCCCTACATCGTGGACAACCTGGGCGAGGCGCTCACGGCCAAGCGCCGGGGCCGCGCCGTGCTGGTGAGCCACCGCACGCCGGTGTTCGCGCCTGCGGGCTTCGAGGCGCGCATGGCCCACATGCACGAGGTGATGCACGAATGGGAGACCGTGGACGAAGGCCCCACGCGCCGTGCGCTCGAAAAGCAATTGGTCGCGCAGTTCGTGGAGCACCAGCTGCACCGCGACCTGGGCTGGAGCGCAGAGCGCATCGCGGCCGACTTCAGCGGTTTTCTTGAAATCCTGCACCCCTACCTGGACCAGTTGGCGCAAAGCTCTCAGCCCAAGGGCCTGGCCGTGTTTGGCCGTGTGCCCGCACCCGAGCAGCGGCGCGAGACCATCCTGCAGGCGCTGCGCAAGCCGTTGATTGAGGCGCTGGGCGAGGACATCGACGAAGCCTTTTTGATCCAGCACGATGCGGTGCTGGCCGCACGCCCCGCGCGCTGGCTGGAGGTGGCCTTGAAGGATGCACAGGCCGCGAGCGTGTTGGACCTGCGCCCCGCGCTGCCCGCGCAGGCAGCAACGCCGGGCACGGCGGGGGCATCCGACGTGGTACGCGCCGAAGACCATGTGCCCAACCGCGCCGCGCGCCAGCCCATAGCCACACCCGCGCTGCTGCAGCTGGCCCAGCGCGCGCAGGAGCTGGAGCGCCTGCTCGCCACGGAGGGCGAATTGCCCGGCCTGCTGGCCGCGCTGGAAGGCCGCTACCTGAGTGCCGCCTACGGGGGCGACCCCATCCGCAACCCCGACAGCCTGCCCACGGGCCGCAACCTCACGGGGCTGGACCCCAGCCGCCTGCCCACGCGCCAGGCCTATGCCGTGGCGCAGACGCTGTTCAACGACTGGTTCAAGGATTACCAGGCGCGCCATGGCGGCCAGGCGCCGCAGCGCATGGCGCTGTCGCTGTGGGCCGGCGAAACCCTGCGCCACCAGGGCATCATGGAAGCGCAGGCGCTGGTGGCCCTGGGCATGCGCCTGGTGTGGGACGACTCGGGCCGGCCGGTGCGCGTGGAGACCATCGCGGCCGATGAATTGCAACGCCCGCGCGTCGATGTGCTCATGAGCATCACCGGCTCGTACCGCGACCAGTTCCCTGCGCTCATGGCGCTGCTCGACCGCGCGGTGGCCCAGGCCGCCACGGCCGAGCCCGGCAATGTGATTGCGCGCAACACCGAGCAGATTGGCCAGGAACTGCGCAGGCAAGGCGTGCCCCGCGCCCAGGCCGAGCAACTGGCGCGGGTGCGGGCCTTTGGCAATGCGGTGGGCGACTACGGCACCGGCCTGTCGGACGCGGTGCAGAGCGACGGCCTGCAGACCAACGATGCACGCCTGGGCCAGATGTTTTTGGAGCGCATGAGCCAGCCCTATCTGGACGGCGAGCCGGTGACGGGCGTGGCGGGAGGCACGGCCGCCAAGGCGCTGGGGGCGCACCTGCGCCGCACCGATGCGGCGATCCTCTCGCGCAGCTCGCACCTCTACGCGATGGTCAGCTCGGACGATCCGTTCCAGTACCTCGGCGGCTTGTCGGCTGCAGCCCGCGTGGCAGGCCGCCCGCAGGGGCTGGAGCTGCATGTGGCCCAGTTGCAGGACGTGGGTGAGCCCACCACCGAGACTGCGCAGCGCGCGATTGCGCTGGAGATGCAGTCGCGCTACCTGCACCCCGGCTGGCTGCAGGCCCAGAAGGCCGAGGGCTACTCGGGCACGCTGCAGGTGCTCAAGGCCGTGCAGTTCGCCTGGGGCTGGCAGGCCGTGGCGCCCGACACGGTGCGCAGCGACCATTGGCAAAGCTTTTATGACGTGCTGGTGCGCGACAAGCACCAGCTGGGCCTGCCCGAATGGCTCAAGGAACACCCGCAGGCCTACGCCCAGTCGCTGGAGCGCCTGGTGCAGGCGCAGCGCCAGGGCTACTGGCAGGCCGATGCCGACACGCAAAAGCAACTTGCGCAGATGTACCAGGAGCTGACCCGCGCTGCACCGCTGGCGGCCGAGCTGCCCAGCGTGCGCCGCTGGGTGGAGCATGCCGCGCGGGGTGTGCCAGCGGCGGACTCCGCGCCCGTTGGCATGGCTGTTGCCACACCGCAGTCACCTGTGCTGCCTCCGCTGCAGGCCATCTCTCCGGCAGCCGACCTGCCTGCACCACCCGCCCAGGCAGAAACCCCGCCAGCTGCGCCCGCCGTGCCTACGATGGGGGTGCTGCTGGAGCGCCAGCCCGAGCGCGAAACCGCCGTGAGCCCAACCGCACCGGTGGAGCGCATGGCCGGTATCGTGGCGCTGCTGGTCATGGCCCTCGTGGTGCTCGCTGGCGCTGCCTGGCAGGCCGGGCGCCCGTTTTCCCTGTCCCCTCAGCCGCAATTGGCCGGTCTGTGACACCCAACCTGTCCGAGAGAATGCCCCCCATGCAGATCGAAACTCCACCCACCGAAAAACGCTACGAAAAAGCCGAAGGCGAACGCCGGGGCCTCATCATCGTCAACACCGGCGACGGCAAGGGCAAAAGCACGGCGGCCTTTGGCCTGGCGCTGCGCGCGCATGGCCGGGGCAAGGCCGTGAAGATTTTCCAGTTCATGAAGGTGCCCACCGCGCGCTTTGGCGAGCACCGCATGTTCGAGCAGATCGGCCTGCCCATCGAAGGGCTGGGCGACGGTTTCAGCTGGAAGAGCCAGGACCTGGAACATTCCGCGCAGCTGGCGCGCGACGGCTGGGAGAAGGCGCGTGCCGCCATCCTCTCGGGCGAGTATTTCATGGTGGTGCTCGACGAAATCACCTACCCGCTGATCTATGGCTGGCTGCCGCTCGACGGCGTGCTGCAGACCCTGCGTGAGCGCCCCCGTGACGTGCATGTGGTGCTCACGGGTCGCCGCTGCCCCGAAGAGATCATTGAACTGGCCGATACCGTGACCGAGATGAAGCTGGTCAAGCACGCGTTCAAGGCCGGTGTGCCCGCGCAGCGCGGGATCGAGGACTGATGGCGATGGCCGAGCAGGGCGCGGACAGCCCGGCGGGCGCGGACCCATCCCCCCAGGCCTTTGCACCCGGCGACGTTCGGGCCGTGTACCGGGCGATCCATGAGCGGCGCGACATGCGCCACTTCGCTGGTGGCCAGGTGCCAGACGACACACTGCGCCGCCTGTTGGAGGCCGCGCACCACGCGCCCAGCGTGGGCTTCATGCAGCCCTGGCGCTTTGTGCGCGTGACCGACCGTGCCCTGCGCGCGCAACTGCACGGGCTGGTCGAGGAGGAACGCGTGCTCACGGCCCGCGCCCTGGGCGAGCGCGAAGACGAATTCATGCGCCTGAAGGTGCAAGGCCTGCTGGAGGCCGCCGAGGTGCTGGCGGTGTCGCTGGCCGATGGCCGCGAGAAGCACATCTTCGGCCGCCGCACCCTGCCGCAGATGGACCTGGCCTCGGCCGCCTGCGCCATCCAGAACCTGTGGCTGGCGGCGCGTGCCGAGGGCCTGGGCATGGGCTGGGTGTCGCTGTTCGACCCCGCAGCCGTGGCCCGCCTGCTGCAGCTGCCCGAGGGTGCCGAGCCGATCGCCTTGCTGTGCCTGGGGCCGGTACCGGCGTTCTACGCCGAGCCCATGCTGGCCCAGACCCGCTGGGCGCAGCGCCAGCCGCTGCAGGCGCTGGTGTTCGACAATGCCTGGGGCCGGGCGAGCAGCCTGTTTGCAGAAGGGCCGGTGCCATGAATCTGGAGATTGTGGGTTTGCCCCTGTCGGTGGGGGGCGCGTTGTCGGGGGCGTTGGCGTTGTTGCTGGCGGTGTGGCTGGACCGGCTGGTGGGCGAGCCGCCCGAGCGCGCGCACCCGGTGGTGTGGATGGGGCAGGCGCTGCGCTGGTGGGGTGAGCGGCTGGCGCCGTTGTCGCCCAAGGCGCAAGACTGGAAGTGTTTTTGGGCTGCAGCGCTTGTCTGGTGTGTGCTGGCTGCTGTGGTTTTTGTGATTTTCTGGGGTGCCCAATGGGCCGCGCTGCAACTGCACTGGCTGCTGGCGGCGGCCTTGCTGGCGCTGCTGCTCAAGCCGCTGTTTGCCTGGCGCATGCTGTGCGACGAAGTGCTGGCCGTGGAAGCAGCCCTGGCCCGCTCGCTGCCCGAGGGGCGCGCACGCCTGGCGCGCCTGGTGAGCCGCGATGTGGCGCAGCTCGATGCGCTGCAGGTGCGCGAATCGGCCATCGAGTCGCTGGCCGAAAACCTCAACGACTCGGTGGTGGCGCCGCTGTTCTGGTTCGCGCTGCTGGGCCTTCCCGGTGCAGCGCTGTACCGCTTTGCCAACACCGCCGATGCCATGTGGGGCTACCCTGGCATGCGCGGCGGGCGTTACTGGCAATGGGCGGGCAAATGGGCGGCGCGTGCGGACGATGTGCTGTCGTGGCTGCCCGCGCGCCTCACGGCGCTGCTGCTGGCGCTGGCCGCGCGGGGACTGCCGCTGCACGAGCTGGCGCGCCAGGCGCGCAAGACCCCGTCGCCCAACAGTGGCTGGCCCATGGCGGCGATGGCGATGGCGCTCGGCGTGCGGCTGGCCAAGCCGGGCGTGTACGTGCTCAACCGCAAGGGCAGGAATGCGGGGCCGCTGGATACGCGGCGGGCCGAAAAGCTGGTGTCCATGGTAGTGATGGCGCTGGTGCCACTGGCCGCTGTGGTGCATGTCCTGGTGGTGCTGGTGGCCGCTGCATGAGCGTTTTTTCCGCAGCCTTGCCCCCCCACGGCGGCCCCGATGCGGCGGGTGTGCCGCTGCATGATTTTTCAACCAATAGCAACGCCTGCGGCCCTTGCCCCGAGGCGCTGCGCGCCGTGCAGCAGGCCGACGCCACCTGCTACCCCGACCCGGCCTACACCGCGCTGCGCGAAAGCCTGGGTGCCTTTCACGGCGTCGCGCCAGAGCGCATCGTGCTGGCCGGCAGCGCCAGCGAATTCATCCACCGCATCACGGCCCTGGCGGCGCAGCAGGGCGTGCGTGCGGTGGCGCTGCCCGCGCATTGCTATGGCGACTACCCCCAGGCCGCCCAGGCACGGGGCCTGGCATTGCTGCGGCCCCCGGATGCGGGCAGCGCCGGACTGCAATGGGCCTGCGAGCCCGGCAGCCCGCAAGGGCTGGCAGACCCTGCGCTGGGCCGGTGGGCGCAGGCCGTTGCCGGTGTGGACCCCGCTGTTCCCCCGGTCCTGCGCGTGCTCGACTGCGCCTACGCACCGCTGCGGCTGGACGGCGCGGCGTGGCCCGGGCCTTCCGCAACGTCTGCACCCTGCTGGCAGCTGTGGACGCCCAACAAGGCCCTGGGCCTGACGGGGGTGCGGGCTGCTTATGCCGTGGCTCCGCCGGGCAGCGGGGCGCAGGTGCGGGCACTGGCGGCGCTGGCGCCGTCATGGCCCGTGGGGGCCCATGGCGTGGCCATGCTGCAGGCCTGGGTGCAGCCGGACGTGCAGCGCTGGCGGGCGGCCAGCCTGGTCACCCTGGCGGCCTGGAAGCAACGCCAGCTGGCCTTGTGTGAGCGCCTGGGCTGGGCCGTGCAGGGCGGCAGCCTGGCCAACTATTTCTGTGCCTTGCCCCCCCGTGGCATGCAAGAGCGCGATGGGGCGCACCTGCGCGCTGCGGGTATCAAGCTGCGCGAGTGCACCTCGTTCGGCCTGCCGGGCTGGGTGCGGCTGGGGGTGCGGTCCCCGGCTGCGCAGCAGGCGTTGGAGATGGCCTGGCGTGCCCGCGCGCCATCGGCAGAAAAAAAGGACGTATGACACAACCCCCCAAGACATTGGCCCGCTGTGTGATGGTGCTGGGCACCACCAGCGGCGCCGGCAAAAGCTGGCTTACCACTGCGCTGTGCCGCTGGTACAGCAACCAGGGCCTGAAGGTCGCGCCGTTCAAGGCGCAGAACATGAGCAACAACGCCCGTGTGGTCGAAGGCGTGGAGGGCGCCTGGGGCGAGATCGGCAGCGCCCAATACTTTCAGGCCTTGGCCGCACGCGCCGTACCCGATGTGCGCATGAACCCGCTCCTGCTCAAGCCCGAAGCCGACACGCACAGCCAGGTCGTGCTGATGGGGCAGGTGAGCGCCGAGCTGACCGCGCTGCCCTGGCGTGGGCGCAGCGAAAAGGTCTGGCCGCAGATTGCCGCCGCGCTCGATGCGCTGCGCGCCGAAAACGACGTGGTGGTGATCGAGGGCGCGGGCTCGCCCGCCGAGATCAACCTGCACGCCAGCGACATCGTCAACATGCGCGTGGCTCGCCATGCGCAGGCCCGTTGCCTGCTGGTGACCGACATCGATCGCGGTGGCGCCTTTGCCCACCTGTACGGTACCTGGGCGCTGTTGCCCGAGACGGAGCGCGTACTCATCCACGGCTTTGTGCTCAACAAGTTTCGCGGCGATGCCGCGCTGCTCGCGCCCGCGCCGCAGATGCTGCAGGAGCGCACCGGCGTGCCCACCGTGGCCACCATCCCCATGCAGTGGCGCCACGGCCTGCCCGAGGAAGATGGCGTTTTTGACGACCGCAGCACGGCAGCGGGTGCCGTGCACACCACCATCGCTGTGGTGGCCTACCCGCGCATCAGCAATCTCGACGAGTTCCAGCCGCTCAAGAACGTGCCCGGCGTGCGCCTGTTGTGGGCGCGCAACCCGGCCGATGTGGTGGGCGCGGACTGGATCGTCCTGCCCGGCTCCAAGGCCACGGCCGCCGACCTGGCCTGGCTGCGCGCGCAGGGGCTGGATGCAGCCATCGCCGCCCATGCCGCGCGCGGCGGGCGCGTGCTGGGCATCTGCGGCGGCCTGCAGATGCTGGGCGAGGCGTTGATCGACCCGCACGGCGTGGACGGCAACGGCCCGGGCCTGGGGCTGCTGCCGCTGGTCACTGCGTTTGAGCCCGACAAAACAGTGCGCCACACCACGGCCTGTTTTACCGAGCTGACCGGCGCCTGGGCCGGGCTGTCGGGCGTTGAAGTGTCTGGCTACGAAATCCACCACGGCCAGACCGCCCAGCACCCGGCCATGGCCGCCAAGGGCGATGTGGCGCGCGAGGTGGTTGCCGGCCTGGCCTGGCAGAACGCCGCCGGCAACGTGCTCGGGCTGTACCTGCACGGTCTGCTGGAAGACCCTGCTGCGCTGCGCGCGCTGTTCGGGGCCGGTGCGCCCACGCTGGATGCGGTGTTCAACGGCCTGGCCGACGCGGCGCAGGCCCACTTTGCCCCTGGCGTGCTGCATGCGTTGATCCAGTGATTCCTTCCACCATTTTCCAAGCCGATTCTGAAAGCTGTTTTTTCATGCACCACCCGACCCATTTCACCGTTCCCGCCATCGCCGACATTGGCGATGCCACCCTCACCGCGCGGCTGCAGCATGTGCTCGACCACAAGACCAAGCCCCTCGGTTCGCTCGGCCGCCTGGAGCGCCTGGCCCTGCGCATCGGCCAGGTTCTGGGCAGTGAGGCACCACAGCTGGTGCAGCCGCAGATGGTGGTCTTTGCCGGCGACCACGGCCTGGTGGCACGCGGCGTGTCGGCCTACCCGAGTGATGTCACCTGGCAGATGGTCGAGAACTTTCTGGCCGGCGGCGCCGCCGTCAGCGTGCTGGCACGCCAGCACGGCCTGGCGCTGAACGTGGTGGACTGCGGCGTGGCCCGCGACATCGCGCCGCGCGAGGTGGCGCCTGGCCAGCCCCGCCTGTGGCTGCGCAAGGTGGCGCCAGGCACGCAAGACGCCAGCATCGGCCCGGCCATGGGCGCCGCGCAATGCGCGCAGGCGCTGGCCAACGGCATGGAGGTGGTGCGCGGCCTGCCCGGCAATGCGCTGCTGCTGGGTGAGATGGGCATTGGCAACACCTCGGTGGCCTCGCTGCTGCTGGCGCGCTTGTGCGGTGTCTCGCTTCAGGACTGCACCGGCGCCGGCACGGGCCTGGATGCCGCCGGCATTGCCCGCAAGCGCGCCGTGCTGGAGCAGGCACTGGCCGCCAATGCCCACGCCACAGCGCCGCTCGATGCCCTGGCCGCGCTCGGCGGCTTCGAGGTCGCCACCATGGCCGGCGCCGTGCTGCAGGCCGCCGTCGAGCGCCGCGTCATCGTGGTCGATGGCTTCATCACCACCGCCGCCGTGCTGGTGGCCGCGCGCCTGCAGCCCGCCGTGCTGCAGCGCTGCGTGTTTGCCCACAGCTCGGGCGAACCCGGCCACGCCCTCATGCTGGCGCAGCTGCAGGCCGAGCCCCTGCTGGACATGGGCCTGCGCCTGGGTGAGGGCTCGGGTGCAGCGCTGGCCTGGCCGCTGCTGCAATCGGCCTGCGCCGTGCTGCGCGAGATGGCGAGCTTCGAGGCGGCGGGGGTGTCGCAGCGGGGTGTGGCGTGATGTGGTCCCGGTGCTGAACGCGTGGGATGCCTTCGGCCTATGGAAAAGGCTGCGTTGTTGCTACTGAATAGAGAGCTATTGGCGCTGTTTTATGAGCGGCGGCTTCAAGTCCAAGTGCAATAAAAATTTAGTGCTCGGAATCAGGCTGCCACGCCAACCTGGGAGCTGTCCACGGCAGTCACGCGATGGCCTTGCTGCGCAAGCCAGACACCGCTGCGCCCCTCGCCATCACCAGGGACGAGCACATCGCTGGGTACTTCCAGGCGCGCGCCTTGGTCGGCCAGGAAGACGTTGGTGCGAGGCCGTATTGGCAACCCGGTGCCGAGAAACTTTGATCCCAGAAATTCTTGACCTACGCCACTGATCGAAACACATGTGGTTTATTGCTTCTCTGCAGGCAGCTGTCGGGCCACCACTTCGACCAAACTGTCGATGGCGATTGGCCACGCGTCAGCCTGCGCACCCGCCATCAGGTTGAGTCGGCAGCTGCCGCAAGACACGACCACAGACGCAGCTCCTGTGGCTTCGATTTGTGCTTTCTTGATCTCCCATGCCTTGTGACGCAGCCCCGCGGCTCGGTTGATGAGAAAGGCCCCAGCGCCTCCGCCGCAGCACCAGTTGTGCTCAGCAGTGGGAGAGGTGTCGAGCAGATGCACACCAGCGGCTCTCAAGGCAGCGCGAGGTTCTTGCACCACTCCCCCATGACGAGCAAGCTTGCATGCATCGTGGTAAGTGACCAGGCTGCCGTCCTGGCTGGGCTTCAGCGCCAGACGTCCCGCCTGCACTTCCCGACCAATGAATTCGGAGATCGCCAACACATCAAAGGGCAACGGTGAGCCATCGTCCATGACCGCCTCCCATCGCAATGCGGGGTAGGAATGGCCGCACTCGGGAAGAATCACCTCTTTGGCACCTATGGCAATCGCTTCAGTGATGATTCGGCGACTGGCCTCCTTCTGCAGTGCCTCGTTTCCTGAAAGCAAGCCAAAGTTGGCAGCTTCGAAGCCAGCGCTGCGAATGGTCCAGGAACGGCCAAGGTGATTGAGTACACGAGCGGTTGCGGCAAGAGCGTCCTGAAACAACAGCACGTCAATCACGGTGCTCACCACCATGATGTCGGCCTTGGGCTCGTCGAGCGGGACCGGAATGCCCTGGGTGCGCACTTGTTCAATGGCTTGCAGCAGCTCCCGGGTTCCAACACCAAAAACAGTCCCTTGCTCCTGCTGTTCTTGTGCAACTGCGGTCAACTCCAGTGGCGCCAAGCCTGCCTCGTACAGGGCTTCGCGCATGATATTGACGCCCCGCGCAGTATTGATGCCCATGGGGCAAACCATGCTGCAACGTCCGCATTCTGTGCAGCTGTCAAAGCAAAGCTCTTGTGCCTCGAGTAGCTCTTCGTTGGTGATGTCTTTTACAAACAAACGCTTGAGCGGTGCAAACGCCGATGTTTCGCGGGCGTGAACACGGCGCAGTAAATCCAGCTTTCGGCTGGGGGTGTACTTGTCATCGCTAGTGGCCTGATAGAAATGGCAAGCCTCGGAGCAGTAGCCACAGTGCACGCACGATTCAAGATCGAGCGCCAAGCTTCGGTCCATCTTGCGCCGCATGACGGCTTTGGCTCGCTCCACACGTTCGGCATCGGACATGGGCATGGGCTTTGCCATTTCGGGCAAATGGGTGATGGCCTCGCCAAAGGCGCGAAAGACGTTCATGTCAATCATGCGCGGACTCCCCTGCGGCCCAGGAAGGCCGCCAATTGCATCCGTCCGGGAATCGCCAAAAAGGCATGCATCAGCTTTCCGAACGGGAACCAGATAAGTAACAGTTCAACGCTGGCCAAATGCACTGCCAATGGGCCGCGGTAGATCGCGTGGGGGTGTGCCATCTGCTGGATGGAAGGCTCGTACACCACAGCCATACCGGTAAGAAGTGGTGCCATGGTCAACGCCCAGGTGATGATGTCATCAGCGTTTGATATGCGGCGCAGCACAGGGTCTGTTAATCGGAACATCAGGGCCAGCAACAATGAGACGATGCTTACACCTGCTGCCACATACATGACCGCGTCAGGCAGTGCGGGCCAATGCAATCCGGTGAGCCTGCGCACGAAGGCAATGTGCGGCGCATAACCGAAAAATACGAAAAAAAGGCCGATGTGAAAAGCATACGGGTTGATCGTGGCCAGGGTGGCGCTGGCTGGAAACCAGCGAGGAACCCAGAAACGATGCAGCGCTGCGCCTGATGTCATTGCCACGCCCACCTGAACACGGGCTTTGCCGTGTGGTTTCGAACTTGGCAAACGCCACAAGGCAATCAGGCGCCATGCGCAGCCCGCAATAAAAATCACGAGCGCAACCATGAGCAAAGGTCCGCGGACCCAATCCAGTGCATCCATGTCAACCCTCCAAAATGGCAGGAGAAGAGAGGCGAAAGCAAGCCCGAGCCCAAGCTATCCAAGGAACCCAAGAGCCAGAGCTTGATTTTCATTCTTGCATTGATCAACATCGCCATCTTGATGTGGGTCAATTGGTGGCGCGCAATGGAAGATTGCGGAAAAGGATCGCGCCATTTTTATGGCTCGAAGAGTCCGCTCAGAGCCAGTGAAGGGTTTGCCCGAACTTCAAGAAGCGTTGGCTATAGGGCCCTTTGACTTCGCGCCTGAACGGCTGGTGCTGCGTGCCGACGATGTGTCGTGCGTGTTGACCATGCTGGTCGTGGCCTCTGGCGCCCGTACGGTAAGCGCCATGGGCGATCAAAAAAGAGCGACCAGCGCCGGGTCAATCCACGCTGGTAACCCGATTGGAACGCGACGGATGGTTCTATTTTCCGGGGTGGTATTTCAGCAGCCTGGGGAGGCCATACAACGCCGCGCACCAAAGGATCGCCCATACGGCCAGCAGCAGCACGGCGATAAAGGCAAAAATATCAGGCGCTTTCATCAGGGTGGTCATCAGCGAATCCTGGTAATAAAAGAACCACTGGTGGCCGCCTGGGAAGGCATGTTCGTGAAACCAGTAAAACACCACCTTGGGGCCGATGGCGAATACGGCGGCGGTGATCATGGAAAAACCCACCAAAAATCCCCGCAGGAGCTGATGCACGGGGGGCCATGGCATGTGCCGTTGCCACAGGATGAACGTCAAGACGACCCACAGCGCCAGGCTGGCCATTCCCACGCCATACAGCACATCGACCAGATGGGCCACGTCTTGCAGGTGGATGATTTCTGCCTCGTGCAACAGGGCGGTGGGTTGCCCGTTTTTCAGGGGGTAGGTGATTTCTGCCAGGCCTTGGCCGCCCGCATGCACGGCATCGCTGATTTGCCCAAACAGGCGCCAGTGATCCTGGGGCGTGGTGAATTCAAAATCCGCCTTGAAGCGGTTGTGGGGCGCGTATCGGGCAATGGTCTGGTCCAGCCCCAAAAGCCGGTAACCCACCGGGTACGCAAAATGGCACTGCGCCAGCAATACCCAGCTGATCCAGGCCAGGGCGAGAAACTGGCTGGTGAAAAACAGCGGCCAGAAAATGAATCGCTGGGTCATGGCACAGGCGGGTGAATTGCTCTGGTTGCTCTTTTGCTGCTTGCCCGTGGCTCAGCCGGCGGACAGCGTCATGTAGCCCATCATGGGCCAGTAGGTCAGTGCAAACACCACCAGCAGCACCATGGCGACCAAGGTGAGGGCGAAGCCGGTGCGCACGAAGTCGCGCGCGGTGAAGGTGTCGGTGCCGTAGGCAATCATGGCCTGGGGCGAGTTCACGGGCAGGATGAAGCCGATGCTCACCACGAATTGCAGCAGCATGGTCATGCCGATCACGTTGATGCCCGGCGTCTGCACGGCCATGAGCACGCTGATGACGATGGGAATCATGGTCGATGCCAGGGCGGTGGCGCTGGCAAAGCCCAGGTGGATGACGATCAGGAACAGCGACAGCAGCATCAGGATGGCAAAGGCGCTGGCGTTCTGCAGGCCCAGGTTGGCCACGATGAGGTTGGCCAGCCAGCTGGCGGCGTTGGTCTTGAGCAGGGCCGAGCCCACGCTGATGCCCATGGCAAACAGCACCACGGTGCCCCACGGAAAGCCCTTTTGCGAGTCTTTCCAGCTCATCACGCCAATGCGCGGCGCCAGCATGATGGCGATGGCCCCGATGGTGGTCGATGAGGTATCCAGGCTGTGCAGCACCTTCTCGGTGGACCAGAATGCCAGCAGGCCCAGCACCAGCGCCAGGAGCTTCCATTCCTTGGTGCTCATGGGGCCCAGTGCGTCGAGCTGGGCGCGGATGGCGGCCTTGCCACCGGCGATCTCGTCCATCTCGGGACGCATCATGCGCGTCATGATGAAGTAGAGCGCAACCGACAGCACCACCGAGAACGGCGCCCCGGCGATGAACCAGTCGGTCCAGGTGATGTCGTGGCCGAACTGCTTTTCGATGAAGCCGATGGCCACCATGTTCTGCGCGGCGGCGGTCTTGATGCCGATGTTCCACACGCTGGTCGTTTGCGCGGCGGTCAGCACCAGCAGCGCGGCAAAGCGGCTGCGCTTGTCCACCCGGAAGGCCAGCACAAAGCCCATCATGATGGGCATCAGGCAGGCGGCGCGCGCCGTGGCGCTGGGCACGATGAACGACAGCAGGATGCCCACCACCATGGCGCCGATCACGATCTGGTTGGAGCGCGCCTCTACCTTGGACAGCACCGTGAGCGCAATGCGCCTATCGAGCCCCGTGGCCGTCATGGCGGCGGCAATGAAGCAGGCTGCCGCCACCAGCGCCACGGCGCTGCTGGAAAACCCCGACAGCGCCAGGTTCAGTGCCGCGCTGGTGCCCATGTCTCCCTCGGTCTTGCCCACCGCGGGCGCGAAGGCCAGCAAAAAGATCATCAGCGCGCCAATCACCACCGCGCTGACGGCGTAATCCATTGCCTCGGTCATCCAGACGATCACGGCAAAGGCCAGGATGCCCAGCATCACCTGGCCCGCCACCGGCAGGCCCTGCGCAGCGGGCATCAGCACGATGGCGGCCAGCGCCACCAGGGCGGCAATCAGGCCCGCGCGTTGCACCCAGCTTGCGCCGGGCGCCGCCGCAACGGGGGCAGGGGTTGCAGGGGATGTGCTCATGGGTTGTTCCTTGTTGTGATGGCAGTGCCGGGAGCAAGCCTGGGCTCAGACAGCGCTCCTGAAATGATTGTCTCCGCTGTGGGTGCAGCGGTTGTGACAAGGCTGACCGGCTTGCTCGGGCACCGGCGCTGCGTTATCCCGCACAGGTCTGGTTGCGTCCCAGGTCCTTGGCCTGGTAGAGGGCGGCGTCAGCGCGTGTGAGCATGGCTTCCAGGGAGTCCTGCGGGCCTTGCCAGGTGGCGACCCCGATGCTGAGCTGGCAATCGAGCGGGTGCCCTGCCTGGAGCAGGGCATGGATGCGTTGTGCGACATGGCGGGCTGCCGCGGCATCGGTGTCGGGCAGCAGAATCAGAAATTCCTCGCCACCGTAACGACCCAGCCGGTCTCCGCTGCGCAAGACAGACGCCGTGCAGGCTGTGAAATGCACCAGCACGGCATCACCGTGCTGGTGGCCGTGCGTGTCGTTCACCGCCTTGAAGTGGTCCAGGTCGAGCATCATGATCGACGGCCCTCGGCCATGGCGGCGGGCACCCTCCAGTTCCTCTTGGCACAGCTGCATGATGGCGCGGCGGTTGAGCGTCTGTGTCAGCGAGTCGTGCATGGCCAGGTGCTCCAGCTCGGTGCGCAGCCGGTCGGTCGCCAGCAGGACGGCGCCAATGGACAGCATCAGCACCGTCAGCACATAGGCGCCGATGTAGGCCGTCTGGAAATGCGAAGGCTCCATCATGTCGCTGTCGGCCCGGCCCATGACGATCGAAGTGAAGCGCGCTGCCAGTACCAGGATGTGCAACGCCAGCACGACCTGCACCAGCCGCATGGGAAAGCCCTTGCCGCCGTGGCGCCAGAGAAAGCGCAGATGCGCGCCATACAGCACCGCCATCAGCAGCACGAAAATGGCAACCCGCAGTCGATAGCTGGGCGCGACGTAGGTCAGCCATGTCAGCACCAGCAGGGACGCGGCGGCAACGCTGCCCCACAAGATCCACCCTCCGCCATGCCCCAGGAACCGGCGGCTGCCGATGTAATAAACCGTTGCGCCCAGCAGCAGCGCCTGGTTCGCCAGCACGACGGTGAGGAAAGGGGAGAGTTGACCCCGGCCGCTGAAGAGCAGCGTTGCGACCAGCCACAGCACCGGGCTTGCTGCCCAATAGTCCAGCCCGCGGATGCTGGGCGGGTAGTTGCGCCGCATGACCCACAGCACCACCGCCATCATGGCCGACATGAGGCCGCCCAGGGCAATGAGGGAGCGCGGATCGAGTGGCATCTTCCGGCAGGGGGCGATGGGGTGGCGGTGTAAAAAAATGTTTATTTCAGTATAGCCAGACCCTGTTTCCCGGCGGGGTGAATTTGTGGGCTGGCTGCCGGTGCGCAGTGCGGCTGCCGGGGGGGCTGTGCGGGCTGCGGAAAAGCAGGGCGAAAAAAAGCCACCCACGGACCGGGTGGCTTGCCGGGTGCTGGCGCCGGACCGTTCAGGCAGGGGTGGTCACACGTTCCATGCGCGTCAGCGGCAGGGCCTCGTCGGCGCTGGCGGCGTTCTGCATCACGAAGTTGAATTGGGTGCGCGTGAAGGGCGCGCTGATGCCCAGCGACTCGTAGCCCGCGGGTGCCACGTTCCTCTCCAGGCCCACGATCAGGCCATCGCGCGTGGCGAAGGCAAAGTCGTCGTCGATGTAGCTGTCGCCAGGAATGTTGACCTGCGTGGTCAGTGTGCGCATGCCGGGAGCCGCCACCAGGAAGTGGATATGCGCAGGACGGTTGCCATGGCGGCCCAGGGCCTCAAACAGCTCGGACGTGGGGCTGTTCGGGGGAATGGCATAACCCGGCGGCAGGAAGGAGCGGAAGCGGTACTGGCCCTTGGCATCCGTCTCGATGCGGCGGCGCAGTTCGTAGGGTTTCATGCCAGGGAAGAAGTGCGAATAGCCGCCCTGTTCATTGGCATGCCACACGTCCACCGAGGCGTGGGCCACGGGCTGGCCGTTCAGGTCCAGCACCTGGCCTTCCATCACGAACACCTCGCCCTTGGGCTCGCCCTCGTCCAGGCGCACTTCGCCCTGGGACATGGGGGCACCGGCCACAAACAGCGGGCCTTCGATGGCGCGCGGCGTGCCGCCTGTGCGGCCGGCCTTGGCGTCGGCTTCGTCGGCGCGGATGTCGATCAGGCGGTCAAACCCCAGGCCTGCGGTGATCAGGCCCGTCTGGCCCGTAGCACCCAGGCGCGTGAGCCAGCCGGCCGCGGCCCAGAATTCGTCGGGGGTCACATCCAGTTCGTCGATGGTCTTGAACAGGTCGGTGACGATGCGCTCGGTGAGCTGGCGCACGCGTGCGTTGCCGGGGGCGATCTTCCTGGTGTTGACCAGTTCCAGCAGCTGGGCTTGGGTGAGTTCGGACATGGACGTCTTCTCGGTGGGATGGGGTGGAATAAAGGCAGGTGAAATCAGTCGAGCTTGATGCCGCGCTCGGTGATCAGCTTGGTCCAGCGATCGGACTCTCGGGTCAGGTGCTTGGCCAGTTCGTCGGGCGTGGAACCTACGGGCTCGGCACCGATGGATTCAAAGCGTTTGGCCACCTCGGGGTCCTTCATGGCGGCCAGCAGGGCCGCGTTGAGCTTGCTGACGATGGCCTTGGGCGTGGACGCAGGCATGAACACGGCAAACCATGGCGATACTTCGTAGCCGGGCACGCCCGCCTCGGCCAGCGTGGGCACATCGGGCAGGGTGCTGGAGCGCTTGGCCGTGGTCACGCCCAGGGCGCGCAGCTTGCCCGACTGGATGTGCGGGCGTGCCGAGGTGATGCTGTCGAACATGTAGTTGACCTGCCCGCCCAGAAGGTCGGACACGGCCGGGCCGCTGCCCTTGTAGGGGATGTGCAGCATCTCGATCTGCGCCAGCGAGGTGAACACCTCGCCCGCCAGGTGGATGGAGGTGCCGTTGCCGGCCGAGGCGTAGGTGAGCTGGCCGGGGGCCTTGCGCGCGGCGGCGATCACGTCCTTGACGCTCTTCACGTCGGGCTGGGTGGCGTTGGTGACCAGCACGTTGGGCACCACGGCCAGCAGGCTCACGGGGGCGAAGTCCTTGATCGGGTCGTAGCTGAGCTTGCCGTACAGCGGCTTGTTGGTGGCCATGCCGATCGAGGTGATCATCATGGTGTAGCCGTCGCCGGGCTGCTTGGCCACGTAGTCGGCGCCGATGTTGCCGCCCGCACCGGGCTTGTTCTCGATGACGAAAGGCTGGCCCAGCGTCTTGCCGGCCTTCTCGCCCAGCGTGCGGGCGATGGCGTCCATGGCGCCGCCGGGCGGGAAGGGCACCACCCAGCGGATGGGCTTGGCGGGCCAGTTGGCCGCAGGGGCCTGGGCGTGCGCAGTGGGCAAGGCGGCAAGGGCCAGGCCGCAGGCCAGCAGTGCCAGCGTCTGTCGTTTCGTCGTCATGGTGGATGTCTCTTTATGGGGTTGCGAAAGGCTCAGATGGCCGAGGGGTGCTGCGCCAGGGGGGTGACGGAGATCTTCATGAACGGAAACAGCGGCAGCCCTTGCAGCAGCTGGTGCAGTTCGTCGTTGGACGCCACATCGAAGATGCTGTAGTTGGCGTATTCGCCCACCACGCGCCAGATGCTCTTCCAGCGACCATCGCGTTGCAGGTCTTGCGAATAGGCCTTTTCGCGGGCCTTGATCTCGTTGGCTTCTTCCACGGGCAAGTCGCGCGGAATGTTCACATCCATACGTACCAGAAACAGCATCGGTGTTCTCCTCAAGCGGGGGTGGGGGTGTGTGCAGCCATATCGACATGCACGGCGGTAAGACCCTGGCGGGCGCGGTCGAAACGCTCGATCTGGGCCAGCGAAACCGCGACGCCGAAGCCGGGGCCATCGGGCAGCTGCAGCTGGAAATCGACGATGGGCATCTGGCGTTCGACGATGTCGTCCACCAGCAGCTGTGGGCCGAACAGCTCGCAGCCGTGGTGCTGGTTGCCCAGCGTGGCAAACACATGGGCCGATGCGGCGCTGCCCAGCGATGTCTCCAGCATGGTACCGCCATACCAGCCGAGGTCGGCGGCCTCGGCCACGGCCGCCACCTTGCGCGTGCGGATCAGGCCGCCATGCTTGGCGACCTTGAGCGAGAAGACGTGGCTGGCTTTTTCGCGCGCCAGCATCATGGCGTCCTGCGGCGTGCACACGGTTTCGTCGGCCATGATGAGGGCGCCGTCGAGCGTGGCCGTGAGGTTTTTCAGCGCCTCCACGTTCCACTGCGCCACGGGCTGCTCGATCAACGTCACGCCGGCCTCGACCAGCTGCGGCAGGTAGCGGCGCGCGGTGTTGCCGTCCCAGGCCTGGTTCACGTCCACGGTGAGCGTGGCCTTGCCCTGCAGGCCGCGCGCGATCTGCGACACATGGGCCACGTCGTCCTGCGGCGCGCGGGCGCCGATCTTCATCTTGAAGATGTGGTGGCGCTTTTGTTCCAGGCGCAGGTGGGCTTCCTGCAGGTCACGCTCCACGTCACCGCTGGCCAGCGTCCAGGCCAGGGGCAGGCTCTGGTGCACCTTGCCGCCCAGCAGCTGCCAGGCGGGCAGGCCCAGCGTGCGGGCCGCGGCGTCGATCAGCGCCATCTCCACCGCGCTCTTGGCAAACGCGTTGCCTTTGCAGGCCTTGTCCATGCGTGCCAGGGCGGCTTCAAAACCGCACGCATCCTGGCCGACGAGGGCGGGGGCCAGGTAGTGGTCGATGGCGTGCAGGATGCTTTCGGGCGACTCTTCGTTCCACGAAGGGCCGCCGATGGTGGCGGCCTCGCCAAAGCCCGTGGCGCCGTTCTTGAGCCAGACCTGGACAATGACCGGGCTCTGGCGGCTGATGGCGCCAAACGAGAGCTTGTGCGGGCGGATCGTGGGAATGTCCAGAATCCGCGCCTGCATGCGTTCGATGGTGAAACGGCTGTGCATCGCTGTGTACCTTTTTTGGATGGGCCAGGAAATGACGCTGGCCCACCGGTGGGCCAAAAAATGCAAGATTAGGTTTAATTCGTATGACGTTCCAATGATTTATTTGCGACTTATCATTCGACTGAATCGAACGAATGAATGGGAGTGTCTTGATGGAAATCCGGCAACTGCGCTACTTTCTCGACATCGCCCAGACCGAGCACCTCACGCAGTCGGCGCAGAACCTGTTTGTCACGCAGTCCACCTTGTCGCACGGGCTGCGCCAGCTGGAGCAGGAACTGGAGATACCGCTCTTTGACCGGCTGGGCCGGGGCTTGCGGCTGTCGCAGGCGGGGGCGGTGTTCAGGGTGCATGCCGCCCGCGCCCTGCAGGAAATCGAGTCCGGGCGCATGGCGCTGGCCGACATGACGGGGTTGCAGGCGGGCATCCTCACCGTGGGTGTCATCCCCACCTTCCTGCACACCCTGGTGCCGGCCACGGTGGCGGCCTTCAGCATGGCCTATCCCAAGGTGAACATCGTGGTGCGCGACCTGCGTGCCGGGCCCATCGAGGAGCAACTGGTCGAAGGCCTGCTGGATGTGGGCATCGCCTTTCACCCCACGCAGCGCGAGGAGATAGAGACCGAGCCCCTGTTCGAGGAGCGCATGCAGCTGGTGGTGAACCGTGCCCACCCGTTGGCGCGCCGCCGCACCCTGGCCGTCAAGGCCCTGGCCGCGGTGCCGCTGGCCATGCTGCCGCGCGCCTTTGCCACGCGCCGCCTGATCGACGACAGCCTGCGCGAGGCGGGGGTGCAACCCTGGGTGCGGGTGGAGATGGAGTCGGTGGAGGGCCTGATCGACGTGTGCCGCTGGGGTGAGCTGGCCTGCATCGTGCCCGAGCGTGCCGCGCGCCAGGCGCCGGACATGCAGGCCATCCCGCTGCATTCGCCGCAGATGGTGCGCCACGCCGGCATCCTGTGGCGGCGCGGCGCCTCGCGCAGCCGGGCTGCCGTGGAGTTTACGGCCTTGCTGCGGCCACGGCATCGGCTGCCCGGTGTGGGGCGGATATTGGAATGAAAAGGCCGATTGCGCTGATGGATAAATCACAAGACGCTATATTAATAATAGCAATTGTGGCTGTGTGCAAGGCGCTGTGAACGGCGCTGTTGCAGGCGCGTTGTGCGCCCGCGGCGCCGTCCAGCGGTCAGGGCGCGCCCGTCTTGGGCTGAAAGTCGCAGTAGGGCGCCACCCGGCATTCCCAGCAGCGCGGCTTGCGTGCCTGGCACACGTAGCGGCCCAGCAGGATCAGCCAGTGGTGCGAATCCACGGCGTAGGCGGCGGGCACCCGCTTCATCAGCTGCAACTCCACGGCCAGCGGGTTCTTGCCAGGGGCCAGGCCGGTGCGGTTGCTCACGCGAAAGATGTGCGTATCCACGGCCATGGTGGGCTGGCCGAAAGCCACATTGAGCACCACATTGGCCGTCTTGCGGCCCACGCCGGGCAGGGCTTCGAGCGCCTCGCGCGTGCGCGGCACCACGCCACCGTGCTGCTCGACCAGGATGCGGCAGGTTTCCATCAGATGGCGCGCCTTGCTCTTGTACAGGCCAATCGTCTTGATATAGCCCTCCAGCCCGTCCAGCCCCAGGTCCAGGATGGCCTGCGGCGTGCCCGCCACGGGGAACAGCTTGCGTGTGGCCTTGTTCACGCCCACGTCGGTGGCCTGGGCCGACAGCAGCACGGCGGCCAGCAGCTCGAAAACGGTGGTGTATTCGAGCTCGGTGTTGGGCAGCGGGTTGGCTGCTTTCAGGGTGGCAAAAAAGGGTTCGATCTGCGCGGTTTTCATGGCGGGCAGTGTAGGGGCAGCGTGTCCGCTGCGGCCCATGGATGCCCGTGGGCCGGAAATCTGCATTCCGATTGGCGACAATGTGCGATCTCCTGCCCACTTGAAATCCCAGCCATGCAATTTGCCGACCGCCTGAACAACGTAGAAACCTCTGCCATCCGCGAACTCTTCAAGCTGCTGGGCAAGCCCGGCATCATCAGCTTTGCGGGCGGGTTTCCTGACAGCGCCATGTTTGACGTGGACGGCATCCGCGCCGCCAGCAATGCCGCCCTGGCCGAAGAGCCTGGTGCCGCGCTGCAGTACGGCGCCACCGAGGGCTACAACCCGCTGCGCGAGCAGCTGGCGGCCTTCATGGCCAGCAAGGGCGCCAAGGATGTAGCAGCCGACAACCTGATCGTCACCACCGGCAGCCAGCAGGCGCTGGACCTGCTGGGCAAGACGCTCATCAGCCCCGGCGACAAGGTCATTGTGGAAGGCCCGACCTTTCTGGCCACCATCCAGTGCTTCCGCCTGTACGGCGCTGAACTCATCAGCGCGCCCATCGATGGCAATGGCGTGAAGACCGACGAGCTCGAAAAGCTCATTGCCGAGCACCAACCCAAGTTTGTCTACCTGATTCCCACCTTCGGCAACCCCAGCGGCGCCATGCTGAGCCTGGAGCGCCGCAAGCGGGTGCTGGAGATGGCGGTGAAACACAACACCGTGATCGTCGAGGACGACCCCTACGGCGACCTGTACTTTGGCGAAGCGCCGCCGCCCAGCCTGCTCAACCTGTCGGCCAGCGTGCCCGGCAGCCGCGAGTTGCTGGTGCATTGCGGCAGCTTGAGCAAGGTGCTCTCGCCCGGCCTGCGCGTGGGCTGGATGATTGCCTCGGCCGAGCTGCTGGCCAAGGCCACCATGTGCAAGCAGTTCAGCGATGCGCACACCAGCACCTTCGCCCAAGCCACGGCCGCGCAATACCTCAAGGCCGGCCGCATGCCGGCCACGCTGGCCCATGTGCGCAAGGTGTATGCGGAGCGCGCCCAGGCCATGGGCGACGCGCTGCGGAGCGACCTGGGCGATGCCATCGAGTTCGTGCAGCCCCAGGGCGGCCTGTTCGTGTGGGCGCGCCTCACCGGTGCCGGCGGCAAGGTGGCTGACGGCAATGTGCTGGCCAAGCGTGCCATCGACAAGGGCGTGGCCTTTGTGCCCGGCACGCCGTTCTTCTGCGCCAACCCCGACCACGCCACCTTCCGCCTGTCGTTTGCCACGGCCGATGCGGACAAGATCCGCGAAGGTGTGGCGCGCCTGGCCCAGGCCGTGTGAGCTGTCCATCCATGCCAGATACCAACAAGCTCGGCAACATCCTCCAGCGCCTGGAAAACCTGGAGGTCAAGGCCAGCTTTACCGAAGACCTGCTGGACCAGCTGAACATGACCATCTACCAGCAGCAGCAACGGATCGACCGGCTCACGCAGGAGATCATCGCCCTGCGCCAGCAGGCGCCCGAAGGCGGCCCGCGCAACCTGCGCGACGAGCTGCCACCGCATTACTGAGCGCCAGAACTCCCCATGCCGTTCTCTGTTGCAACCCCGGCGCTGGCGCCCGGCCAGGCGCTGTACCCGCACCTGCTGGCGCCGCTGGATCTCGGCTTCACCGCGCATCGGATGGGCGGTGCGCTGGATGCCCGCGCCATTGACCAGACGGCACGGCTGACGGCACGGCTTTAACGGCAGGCGCTGCCAGGGCGATCACCGAAGTACCATGCGGTGCCGGGCTGCACATGGGGTGCCGGGCCGGTGTTCTCCGCTGTTCCCGTTCTTCAGGTCTGTTCCATGCAATACCGCAATCTTGGCAAAAGCAATCTCCAGGTCTCCCGTCTGTGCCTGGGCACCATGATGTTTGGCGACCAGACTTCCCGTGAGGAAGCTGCCGCCATCGTGTCCGATGCCCATGCCCAGGGCGTCAACTACATCGACACGGCCGACGTGTATACCAAGGGCGCCTCCGAATCCATGCTGGGTGAGCTGTTGCGCGGCCAGCGCCATGGCTGGGTGCTGGCCACCAAGCTGGGCAACCCCATGTCCGCCCGCGTGAACGAGGTGCACTACTCGCGCAGCTGGATGCTGCGCGAGGTCGAAGCCAGCCTGGGGCGGTTGCAGACCGACCATGTGGACATTCTTTACCTGCACCGCGACTACAACGGCATGAACCTGGAGGAGCCGCTGTGGGCGCTCGACGCCCTGCTGCGCGCGGGCAAGATCCGCTACTGGGGCGTTTCCAATTTCCGGGGCTGGCGCATCACGGAACTGGTGCACCTGGCCCGGCAGATGGGCATGCCCGGGCCGGTGGTGTGCCAGCCCTACTACAACCTGCTCAACCGCATGCCGGAGGTCGAGGTGCTGCCGGCCTGTGCCCACCATGGCCTGGGCGTGACACCCTACAGCCCGGTGGCGCGCGGCGTGCTCACAGGCAAATACCTGCCCGGCCAGCCCCCGGTGGAGGGCTCGCGCGCGGCACGGGGTGACAGGCGCATCGCGCAGACCGAGTGGCGCGAAGAGTCGTTGCAGATCGCCCAGACCCTGCAGCAGCATGTCCAGGCGCGCGGCGTGACGCTGGCGCAATTTGCCACGGCCTGGGTGCTGGCCCATCCGGCGGTGAGTTCGGTGATTGCCGGGCCCCGCACGCTGGCGCAGTGGCAGGACTACGCGCCCGCGCTTGGCTACTCCCTGACTCCGGACGACGAAGCGCTGGTGGATTCGCTGGTGGCGCCGGGCCATCCATCCACGCCGGGATACAACGATCCGGCCTATCCGCTGGACGGGCGATAACCGGTTCGTGGGGAGCGCCGCTGCGGCGCCTGTGCCGGCGTCGATTTGTCCCTGGCCGGGGTGAGGCAGTTGCCGCAAGCGGTACGATCGTCCATGAAAAAAACTTTCCAGCTCCACATTGAAGGCAAGAACAGCGACCGCGTCCTGGATGCCATCAAGCATGAAATCCGCAAGTACATCAAGCGTGAGCGCGGCCGCCCCGTGCCGGCTGGCGCGGATTTCTGGGACTTTGACTGCAAGTTCGGCAGCACCGCTGAAACCGCTGCAGTCGCCCACCTTTCTGCCCTGATCAGGCTGATCGACGGCGTGGCCCGCGAAGGCGGAACGCAGTTTTATGTCGAAATCCTGGCCAAGGGCGGGCATCGCCGGGCCCGTTCTGCGCCGGCAGGCGAAAAAGGCGAGGGCGGCGACACCAGCGACGGTGACGGCGACGGCGACGGCGCTGATTAATCCGCCGACGGCTCGCCCGATCTCAATCCTGCCCGGCCGCCGCCTGCGCTGCTGCGGCCGCGGCGCGCAGCTTGTCTTTCTTGCTGGGTCGCTTGCCCTTGATGCCGCCGGTGCCCGCTACCGTGCCCTCTGGCGGCAATTCGGTGGGCTCAAAACCTGGGATCTGTTCGCGCGGCAGGGCGAGGCGCTGGCGCTTCTCGATCAGGTGCCAATGCGCTTCGGTGTTGGCGCTGACAAAGCTCACGGCCACGCCGGACTCGCCGGCACGCCCGGTGCGCCCGATGCGGTGCACGTAGTCCACCGCAGAGCGGGGCAGGTCGTAGTTCACCACGGCGGGCAACTGGGCGATGTCGATGCCGCGCGCCGCCAGGTCGGTGGTCAGCACCACCTGCCAGCGCTCGTCCTTGAATTCCTGCAGCACCTGCTTGCGCGCACCCTGGCTCAGGCCGCCATGGAAAGGCGTGGCAAAGATGCCGGCCTTGTAGAGCTTTTCGGCCACATGCTCGGCGGCATATTGCGTGGCCACGAACACCAGCACGCGGCTCCATTGATGCTCCTGTACCAGGTGGCGCAGCAGCTGCGTGCGGCGGCTGGCGTCCACCGCGATGGCGCGTTGCACGATGGCCGGCTCGCTGCCAGGGCGGTCGGGCACGGCCACGCGCACGGGCGCGTGCAGCAGGTCCTCGGCCAGTGACTGCACCGCGGCGGGGAAGGTGGCCGAAAAGAACAGGTTCTGCCGCTGCGCTGGCAGCAAGGCCAGCACGCGCTGGAGCTCTTCGGCAAAGCCCAGGTCGAGCAGGCGGTCGGCTTCGTCCAGCACCAGCAGCTCCACGCTGCCGAGCTTCAGGGCGTTGTGCTCCACCAGATCGAGCAGGCGGCCGGGCGTGGCCACCACGACATCGGCCCCACCCCGCAGCGCCATCATCTGCGGGTTGATCGAGACGCCGCCAAACACCACGGCCACCTTGGGCGGCTGCGCCAGGTGCCGGCCCAGGCTGCGCACCACTTCACCCACCTGGGCGGCCAGTTCGCGCGTGGGCACCAGGACAAGGGCACGCACCCGCCGCGGGGCGTGGGCTGCGCCGGCTTGCAGCCGCTGCAGCAGGGGCAAGGCAAACGCTGCCGTTTTTCCCGAACCCGTCTGGGCCGAGCCCACGATATCGGCGCCGCGCAGGATGGCCGGGATGGCGGCCTCCTGGATGGGCGTGGGCGCAACGAAACCCATGGCGGTGGCGGCCTGGACGAGGGCGGGAGAGAGACCGAGTGCAGAAAATGGCATGGTGTGGGGCAAAAATTCGGGCCATTGCCCTGGCGCCACTGCGCGCAAGGCCATGGTCCGCAAGACGAGCGGCGCTGCAGTCTGCAGGGCGTGCATTGTGCGCCACCCGCGCGGATGGCGATAATCGCAGCCCGCCCGCACCCGGCGCTGCACAGGCGTTTTGACACCATGAACCTTGCTTTTGATTCATCCACCATCACCCACAGCATCCAGCTGGCCGTGGCCCCGGTGTTCCTGCTCACCGCCGTGGCCGGCATGATCGGCGCGGTGGCCGGGCGCCTGGCGCGCATCATCGACCGGGCCCGCGTGGTGGAAGACCGGGCCCGCCACTCCGATGAGGCCGAGTTTCTGGAGCGCGCCGTGATCGAGCTCGGCTACCTGCGCACCCGCGGGCGCATGGCCAATGGCTGTATCGGCCTGCTCACCCTGTGCGGCTTTCTGATCGGCGTGACCATCATCCTGCTGTTTCTGGGCGAGACCACCGATTTCCGGGGCCACACCTGGGCCCTCGGAAGTTTCCTGAGTGGCGTGCTCTCGTTTTTGCTGGCGCTGGTGCTCTTTTTTGTGGAGACGGTGATGGCCACGCGCATCCTCAATTTCCACATGCTGCGCTCGCCCGTGTCCGTGCCCGCCGCCCGGCAACCCTGAGGCCGGCACCATGAAATCCCTGCGCGATCTGGCAGGCCTGGGCGGCCTGGTCTATTCCACCGACCATGGCCGCATGTGCCCCGGCTGCCGCCAGCCGCAGGCGCAGTGCGTGTGCAAGGCGGCGCCCGCGCCTGCGGGCGATGGCATCGTGCGCGTTGCGCGCGAGACCAAGGGGCGCGGCGGCAAGGCGGTCACGGTGGTCAAGGGCGTGGCGCTGGATGCCGATGCGCTGGTCGCGCTGGGCAAGCAGCTCAAGGCCGCGTGCGGAAGCGGCGGCACGGTGAAGGACGGCGTGATCGAGGTGCAGGGCGACCATGTGGAGCGCGTGATCGAGGCGCTGAAAAAACGCGGCCACCAGGTCAAGCGCGTGGGCGGCTGATGATGGACCCCGCCCAGCTGCAGCGCCTGGTCACGGTGACCATGCCCTATGGCAAGTACAAGGGCCGCGTGCTGGCAGACCTGCCCGGCAACTACCTCCACTGGTTTGCCCGCGAGGGCTTTCCGCGCAGCGACCTGGGGCGGCTGCTGGCACTCATGCACGAGATCGACCACAACGGCCTGTCGCCATTGCTCGAACCCCTGCGAGATCGTCAACAGGCTCTTGCAGCCCGCGGCCGCAAAGCCCCGGCGCAGTCGGTGGAGTGAAAATATTCTGTAAAAACGGGCGCAAGCTTAATTTCTATAAGCGCAAACAGCTATTTTTTTGATAGCTTACCCGCTGATGCTTTCTCTGTCGGCGCCAGCCATTGGCGGGCCGCCGCCATCACGCAATCGGTCAATCGCGCGAGGCCTGCCTGGGCCGAGCGGGCGTGCACCCAGTACAGTGGCATGGCCATGCCGGTGCCGGGCAGCAGCTCCACCAGGGTGCCGGCCCCGAGCTGGCGCTGGACCAGCAAATGGGGGTGCATGCCCCAGCCCATGCCTGCCTCGCAGCCGCGCACAAAGCCATCGTTGGACGGCACAAAGTGCTTGGGCGGGCTCTGGCGCGAGGCCAGGCCCTGCCGTTGCAGCCACTGTTCCTGCAGGCGGTCCTTGCGATCGTAGGTCATCATCGGTGCGTGGGCGATGGCCTCGGTGGTGACGCCGTGCGCGAAATGCTGCGCCACAAAGGCAGGGCTGGACGCTGCCACGTAGCGCACCGATCCCAGCGGCCAGGTGTTGCAGCCCGCAATGGAGCCCGCGCTGGCCGTGACGGCGGCCAGCACGTCGCCTTCCTTGAGGCGCTGGGCCGTATGGTCCTGGTCGTCGATGCGGATGTCCAGCAGCTCGTTGCCGCCGCCCGTGAAAGCGGCCATGGCATCCATGAACCAGGTGGAAAGCGAATCGGCATTCACCGCCAGCTTCAGCGTGGGGGGCGTGGCGTGGCCATCGGGCATCAGCGTGGGGTTGGCGCGGCGCAGTTCGTTTTCGAGCAGCGCCACCTGCTCCACATGCAGGCACAGCCGCCGACCGGCCTCGGTGCCGGTGCAGGGCGTGCCGCGCAGCACCAGCACCTGGCCCGTGCGTTCTTCGAGCTGCTTGATGCGCTGCGATACCGCCGAGGGCGTGACATGCAGCCTGCGGGCTGCGCGCTCGAAGCTGCCTTCGCGCACCACGGCGGCCAGGGCCTGCAGTCCGGTGTAGTCAAGCATGAAGATTTTCTAAATATGATTCAGATAAGTTAATTTTACTTAACCAATGGCGGCGCCCAGAATCGGCGGCATGTGGACTGCCTCTGTTTCTTCTTCCTGGCTTGCCGGTTTCACCGTCTGCCTTTCGCTGATCGTGTCGATCGGTGCCCAGAACCTGTATGTGCTGCGCCAGGCCGTCAGCGGCCAGCATGTGCGCGCCTGCGTGGCATGGTGCGTGGCCAGTGATGCGCTGCTGATCGGCGTGGGGGTGGCCGGCATGGCGCAATTGCTGGGGCGCTCGCCCGCGCTGGCTTACTACCTCACCGTGGGCGGTGCCATCTTTCTGCTGGCCTATGGCCTGTTTGCCTGGTGGCGCGCGCTGGCTGCGCCGGATGCCAGCCTGGGTGCTCCGCAGGACGTGGCCCCGCGGGGTCTGCTGGGTGTGCTGGGCACCCTGGCGGTGATCACGCTGTTCAACCCCCATGTCTACCTGGACACCGTGGTGCTGGTGGGTTCGATTGGTGCGCGCCAGGACGGCGGCCTCAAATGGGTGTTTGTGGCGGGGGCGGCCTCGGCCAGCCTGGTGTGGTTTGCGGCTTTGGCACTGGCCGGGCGGCGGCTGCAGCGCCTGTTTGCCAATCCCCGCGCCTGGCGGGTGCTGGATGCGCTCACGGGCTGCATGATGCTGGCGCTGGCGTGGTGGGTGTGGCAAGGGGTGGCGGGCTGAGGCCGGCTGGCAATGCCACGGGTGAGTTTGTCGGAGATGCTGCCTTGTGTTGCTGCTCTGCGGCGGCTGGGCCGCGCAGGTAAGCCCGTCCCATTTTTTGTTCATCCGCCCTTTCGTGGTCACGGGTTCGGGCAAGCAGTACCACCATGGCAACGTCATGAACAGCCGCGCGAGCGGCGGGGCCATGGTTTTTTGCCAGGGCTGGGCGGTGAAGCTGGCCACGGCGTAGAGCCGCAGCGACGTGGGCAAGGGCACCCCGCTGCTGGTGCGGTTGGCGCGGCCCTATGGTTCAGTGGTCGGCTTGCGGCGAATGATCCCCGGCGCCATCGCCAAACACCGGGTGCGTACCGAAATACCCCAGAAACAGATTGCGGGCAATACCGTGGGCAGTGGCCTGCAGGTCGTGCGCCACCTCGGGGGCGAACAGCCGGGTGGTCTGTTCGCCCCACAGGCGCACCCACACGGCGAAATGCGCGGGTGTCACGCCCTGCAATGCCATGTGCTTGCCAAAGACGTTGCCACGAAAGCGCTTGCTGCCCAGCGCAACGGTGCTCCAGAAGTCCACCATGCGCGCCAGATGGGGCTCCCATTGGTCGCGCAGGGCCTCCTCGAACACGGGGCCCAGCAGGGCGTCGGCCCGGACCGCGGCATAAAAGCGGTGCACCAGCTCGGTCAGGCTTTCCACGCTGGGTGTGCGCCACCCGCCGGTGTCGTTCTCTCCGTCCGGCGTCTGGCTGGGCGCGGAGGGACTCAGCGGCATCCGCAGCCCGAGGAGCCGCAGCCGGCAGCCGCAGCAGGCGCTGCCTCGAACTGCGGAAACAGCACGTTGTTTTCGAGGTGGATGTGGTTGACCAGGTCGTCGCCAAACTGGGCGATGCCGGCGTACAGCGCGCGCCAGGTGTTGCAGGCACCGGCGGGCGGCGTGGCGTCGTGGGTGAGGGCGTTCAGTTGGTCAAGGGCCGCGCCATGGTCCGTATGCTCGGCACGCATCATGCCGATGGGCTGGCCCACGAACGGGTTGCCGCCCGACTTGAGCATGGGAAACAGGATGGCTTCTTCCTTTTGCATGTGCGACAGCAGTTCTTGCTGGATTTCTTCGAGCAGGTCGCCCAGCCCGGCGGGCACATCGGGGTTGGCGCGGTGCACGGCTTCCACGCGGTGCGCCATGCGGATCAACTCGGGCAACTGCACGCGATGCACGTCATGGTAGCGCGCGAGGATGTGGTCGATCAACGCGCCGGGTTCTTCCACCCCGGGCAGGGCGCTGGGGCGCTGCAGGGCTGCCAGCTCGGCCAGCACGGCATTCACGTCCAGGCCTTTCTCGGCCGCGGCCGTTGCCAGGGGGACCTGGCCGCCGCAGCAAAAATCGAGTTTCAGGCGGCGGAACACGGCGGTGGCGCCGGGCAGCTGGACCGCAATCTGGCCGATTTGCTGATCGGCACTCAGGGCGGCAGTGGCGGAGGCGGTGGATTCCAGACGGGCATTCATGGCGAGGTCCTTTTAAGATTCATGCAATGTGAATATTTTATGACATAAAATTCATATCCACTACCTCTTTTAATTGACCTGTGGCAATCCAATGCGTCTGACCCAATGGACCGATTACACGCTGCGCGTGCTGATGTATTGCGCGGCGACTGAAGGGCGTGTGCAACCCGTCACCATCAGCGAGGTGGCGGAAAGCTATGACATTTCACGCAGCCACCTCACCAAGATTGTCCAGGAGCTGTCTGCCCAGGGCCTGCTGGAAACCACGCGCGGGCGCGGCGGCGGCATGCGCCTGATGAAACCCGCCGCAGAGATCAACATCGGTGCCGTGGTGCGTGCCACCGAAACCGATTTCAACCTGGTCGAATGCTTTGACCCCGCGCAAAACCAGTGCCGGCTGAGCAGCCACTGCTACCTCAAGGGCGTGCTGGGCCAGGCCATGCTGGCCTTTCTCGCCGTGCTGGACAAGGTGACGCTGGCCGATTTGCTGGCCGAACCCCAGAACGTGGTGGCGATGCCGCAGTCGCGCCGCCGCGCTGCGGCTCAGCCGGTGCCGGGATTGCCGGATGCGGTGGATTAGAGCCTGACAGCGGGTTTCTGGCAGGGGTCGAGCACGGCTGGAGTATCAGTTTTTGAGGGTGTGCTGTACCACCTGCGACCCATGAAACTGGTGCGGCCCAGGCCAGGGCAGCCAGGCAAGGGCCGCCCCGCAGCGAGAGCGGGGGAGGCGGCAAAGCCGCTCGGGGGGTGTTTCCATTCAGGTCCGCAGCACTTCGAGAAGCCGGTCCAGTCCCCCCTGGTTGATGGCAATCTTGGCTTGCGCACGCACGGCCGGCTTGGCGTGGTAGGCCACCGACAGGCCGGCGGCACCCATCATGGGCAGGTCATTCGCCCCATCGCCCACGGCAATCGCCTGCGCTGGCGAAATACCCATGAGCGAGGCCACTTCCAGCAGCGTGCGGCGTTTTTCTGCACCGTCGCAGATATCGCCCCAGGCCTGGTTCACCATGCGGCCGGTGAGCAGGCCATTGTCCACCTCCAGCAGGTTGGAGCGGGCAAAGTCGATGCCCAGGCCCGCCCGCACGCGATCGGCAAAGAAGGTGAAGCCGCCCGACACCAGCAGCGTGGTGAGGCCGGCGGCCCTGGCGGCGGCGATCAACTCTTTGGCGCCGGGGTTGAAGCGCAGGCGCTCGGTGAACACCTGCTCCATGTGCTGCACGGTCACGCCCTTGAGCAGGGCTACGCGCTGGCGCAGGCTTTCCTTGTAGTCGGTGATGAGGCCTTGCATGGCGGCCTCGGTAATGGCCGCCACTTCGGCCTTGCGGCCGGCGGCATCGGCGATTTCGTCCACGCACTCGATGTTGATGAGGGTGGAGTCCATGTCAAAGGCAATCAGCTTGTAGCTCGACAGGGACAGCGGGGGCTCAATGCCCTGGACAACAAGGCCCGGGGCGAATTCGGTGGCGTGGGTCATGGGAAACGGGGCTGCGTCATGGATGCGAAGGGCGCAATGTTAGCCCGTCGGCTGGTGCACCCGCCACCGCAGGGGCCTGTGGAACCCGGTGCTCAGCGGGAGCGCGGTAACCGTGGGGCGGGTTCTGCCGCCTACTTGGGATGCCCCAGGTAGAGCGGGTCGGACCAGGTGGCCAGCCATTGCGGTTTGAAGGCCACGAAAATGGCCGTGAGCATTCCGGTGACAAACGCATCACCCCAGGACATGAGCCAGCGCGCCACCAGTGAGAGCTCGTCGCCCACCCCGGGCAACTGGTGGCCGCTCCATTGCGACAAGGCGCCCGAGGCAAAGAGGCACAGCACCGTGCCCAGAAAGGCGCGGCCCAGCACATAGACAAAGAGGTGGGTTCCGAGAAACCGCCGAATCAGTGCCCCCACCATCAGCGCAAGGGTGGCAGGCACCACGCCTTGCCAGGCGATGGCTCCCAGCGCCTCGGGCCAGCCCATGGCGGGCGACAGCAGGCAGGCGATCACACCCACGCCGATGAGTACCGGTATGGCCAGCGGCCAGCCCAGCATCAGCACCACCATGCATGCACCCGACCACTGCAGTTGCAGCGGCATGGCATGCAGCGTGGGCAGGGCCCACATCCAGGGCAGCAGGACCAGCGTGGCGAGCAGCGGAGTCCACAACGCGGACGCAGCGCCATGGGTTTCGTGCGCCAGCGGCTTTCGGCTGGCCAGCATGCGCCAGGGCCGTGCGGCCAGGGCGGCAGCCAGGGCAAGGAGGGTGAGGGTGGCTTCCAGCCACATGATCTGTTGCTATTTTTTGATAGCTCTGACGCTCTATGGATAAGAACCGGGGGCTATTTTTATGAAGATTCAGGCAGCGACCAGCGGCTGCCCCAGGCTGCGCAAGATGTCGCGCACCATCTGCGCGCGGTCCTTGGGCTCTTTCAGTTCGCGCTCGATGCGCAGCTTCTCGTTGCCCGCCAGCTTGATGTGCTTGTTCTTCTGGATCAGCTCGATGATGCGCATCGGGTCGATAGGGGGCTGGGGCTTGAAGGTGATATTGATCACGCCGGGCGCGGCATCCACCTTCACCACACCGTAGGGCTGGCTCAGCACGCGCAGGCGGTGCACGTCGATGAGCGTTTGCGCCTGCGGCGGCAGCTTGCCGAAGCGGTCCACGATCTCTTCGAGCAGGCCGTCGATCTGGTCGGGGTTCTTGGCCGTGGCCAGCTTCTTGTAGAACGACAGGCGCAGGTGCACGTCGCCGCAGTAGTCGTCGGGCAGCAGGGCGGGGGCGTGCAGGTTGATGTCGGTGGTGACCGACAGGGGCGAGAGCAAATCCGGCTCCTTGCCGGCCTTGAGCGCCTTGACGGCCTCGGCCAGCATCTCGTTGTAGAGCTGGAAGCCCACCTCCAGCATGTTGCCGCTCTGGTTTTCGCCCAGCACCTCGCCGGCGCCGCGGATCTCCAGGTCGTGCATGGCCAGGTAGAAGCCGCTGCCCAGTTCCTCCATCTGCTGGATGGCGTCGAGCCGCTGCTGCGCCTGCTTGGTGAGGCCGTCCACGTCCGGCACCATGAGGTAGGCATACGCCTGGTGGTGGCTGCGGCCCACGCGCCCGCGCAGCTGGTGCAGCTGCGCCAGGCCGAACTTGTCGGCGCGGCTCATGATGATGGTGTTGGCTGTGGGCACGTCGATGCCGGTCTCGATGATGGTCGAGCACAAGAGGATGTTGAAGCGCTGGGCCACGAAGTCGCGCATCACGCGCTCCAGCTCGCGCTCGGGCATCTGGCCGTGGGCCACGGCGATGCGCGCCTCGGGCAGGATCTCTTCCAGCTTCTGGCGCCGGTTCTCGATGGTCTCCACTTCGTTGTGCAGGAAGTAGCACTGCCCGCCGCGCTTCAATTCGCGCAGCACGGCCTCGCGGATCACGCCCGTGCCCTCGGTGCGCACAAAGGTCTTGATCGCCAGGCGCCGCTGCGGCGCGGTGGCGATGACCGACAGGTCGCGCAGGCCTTCAAGTGCCATGCCCATGGTGCGCGGGATGGGCGTGGCCGTGAGGGTGAGCACATCCACCTCGGCACGAAACTGCTTCATGGCCTCCTTGTGGCGCACGCCGAAGCGGTGCTCCTCGTCGATGATGAGCAAACCGAGGTTGTGGAACTTGGTGGATTCGGAGAGCAGCTTGTGCGTGCCCACCACGATGTCCACCGTGCCGTCGCCGATGCCCTTGATGGCCGCGGTGATCTCCTTGCCCGAGCGGAAGCGCGAGACCTCGGCCACCTTCACCGGCCACTTGCTGAAGCGGTCCACGAGCGTCTGGTAATGCTGCTCGGCCAGCAGCGTGGTGGGCGCGAGGAAGGCCACCTGCTTGCCGCCCGTGACGGCGACGAAGGCCGCGCGCAGCGCCACCTCGGTCTTGCCGAAGCCCACGTCGCCGCAGACCAGGCGGTCCATGGGGCGCGGGCTGATCATGTCCTGGATCACCGCGTGGATGGCGGCGTTCTGGTCGGCCGTTTCCTCGAAGCCGAAGTCGTTGGCGAAGGTCTCGTAGTCCTGCGGGCTGTAGCGGAAGGCGTGGCCCTCGCGTGCGGCGCGGCGGGCGTAGATGTTGAGCAGCTCGGCGGCGCTGTCGCGCACCTGCTCGGCGGCCTTGCGCTTGGCCTTTTCCCACTGGCCGCTGCCCAGCTTGTGCAGCGGCGCCTCGTCGGCGGAGACGCCTGTGTAGCGGCTGATGAGCTGCAGCTGGCTCACGGGCACATAGAGCACGGCCTTATCGGCATATTCAAGGTGCAGGAACTCCTGCATGGCGGGCGTGCCGTCGGGGTTCTTGTTGCCCACGTCCATGTTCACCAGGCCCCGGTAACGGCCAATGCCATGCTGGCTGTGCACCACCGGATCGCCCACGTTGAGCTCGGCCAGGTCCTTGATCAGCGCCTCGACGTCGCTCACCTGCTCCTGCTTCTTGCGCCGGCGCGTGGTGGGGCCGGCGGCGAAGAGCTCGGTCTCGGTGACGAAGTCGATGCCGTCCTCGATCCAGCTGAAGCCCACGGTGAGGCCGGCGGTGGCAATGCCCACCTTCTCGGTGGTGTCGGCCTGGAACGCGGCCAGCGAGTCGAAGGCTGGCGGGTTCAGCTGCGAAGCGCGCAAGAAGTCCAGCAGGCTTTCGCGTCGGCCATCGCTCTCGGCCAGCAGCAGCACGCGGTGCTGGGTATTGCGGATGTGGGCGTGCAGGCGGGCCAGAGGGTCCTCGGCACCGCGCACCACCGACAGGTCACCGAGCTGGTGAAAGTGCGGGTTGTCATCCACGTCCTGCACGCCGGGACGCAGCGACAGCTGGGCGTGTTGATTGGCGCGCGTGTAGAACTGGTCGACGGACAGGAACAGCGACTCGGGCGGCAACGCAGGGCGCTCCGGGTCGCCTTGTATCAGGCGGAACCGGTCTTTCGTGTCCTGCCAGAAGCGCTGGAAGGCGGGCTCCAGGTCGCCGTGCAGCACCACGGTCGCTTCGTCACCCAGGTAGTCGAACACCGTGGCCGTGTCGTCAAAGAACAGCGGCAAGTAGTACTCGATGCCGGCCGTGGCGACGCCGGCGCCCATGTCCTTGTAGATGCGGCTCTTGGTCGGGTCGCCCTCCAGCATCTCGCGCCAGCGGCTCCTGAACTTGGCGCGCGCCTCGTCGTCCATGGGGAACTCGCGGCCGGGCAGCAATCGCACCTCGGGCACGGGGTACAGGCTGCGCTGGCTGTCGGGGTCGAAGGTGCGGATGGAGTCGATCTCGTCATCGAACAGGTCCACGCGGTAGGGCACCAGCGAGCCCATGGGGAACAGGTCGATGAGTCCACCGCGCACCGCGTATTCGCCCGGGCTCACCACCTGGGATACATGGCTGTAGCCGGCCAATGTGAGCTGGGCCTTGAACTTGGCCTCGTCGAGTTTTTGCTTGACCTGGAAGTGGAAGGTGTAGCCGGCCAGGAAGGAGGGCGGCGCCAGGCGGTACAGCGCCGTGGTGGCGGGCACCAGCACCACGTCGGCGTCACCCTGGCTGATGCGCCACAGCGTGGCCAGCCGCTCGCTGATCAGGTCCTGGTGCGGCGAGAAGGTATCGTAGGGCAGCGTCTCCCAGTCCGGGAACAGCGCGCAGCGCAGGCCAGGCGCAAAGAATGCCATTTCCTCGATGAGGCGCTGCGCATCGGTGGCGTCGGCCGCAACGATGGCGGTGGTGCGGCCACTGGCTTTGTCTCGCTCTGCCAAGCGGGCCAACAGCAGGGCATCGGCGCTGCCCACAGGGCGGGGCAGGGTGAAACGTTTTCCGGGGGAGAGTTTGGGCAGTTCCATGCGGACGGTGTCGTCTGGGCCGCCACATCCCCTGGGGCGCGAAACGCGCACGGGCCGGATGGGGGGCAGCCGGAGATTTTAGAATGAGCGACCCATGACCGCTCCGTTGCTGCCACCTCCGCTCGCCCCCCTGTCTGCCCAAGGGCGCTTCTGGGCGCTGGTGCCTTGTGCGGGCATGGGCCTGCGTGCCATACCCTCTGCCGCCACGCCGGTTGTGGCACCGGCTGCGCCGTCCTTGCCCAAGCAATACCATCTGGTGGCAGGGCACCCCATGGTCACGCACACCCTGGCGGCCTTTGCAGGGGTGAGCCGCCTGCTGGGCACGCTGGTGGCGGTGGCGCCGGGGGACCGTTTTCTGGATGCCTACGCCCACCCCGCATTTTTTACCGTGGAATGCGGCGGGCCCACGCGTGCGGATACCGTGCTGGGCGGCCTGCGGGCCCTGACGGAGCGTGGGGCCCGACCCGACGACTGGGTGCTGGTGCATGACGCCGCGCGCTGCCTGGTCACCTCGCAGCAGATTGACACCCTGATCGACACCTGCCAGCACGACGGCGTGGGTGGCCTGCTCGCGCACAAGCTGGCCGACACGCTCAAGACCTCCACGGACGGGCCTGGTGGCGTGCGCGTGGCATCCACCGTGGACCGCAGCGACAAGTGGCTGGCGCAGACGCCCCAGATGTTCCGCATGGGCCCTTTGGTCGCGGCCATCGAGCATGTGGGATCGGGCGCCACCGACGAAGCCAGTGCCATGGAGGCGATGGGCCTGCACCCGCGGCTGGTGCCGGGCGGTGCGCAGAATTTCAAGGTGACCTACCCGGACGACTTCGCCCTGGCGGCCGCCGTGCTGGCGCAACGGGCGCATGGCGCCACGCTGGATCGCATTGGTGGCGCATCCGGGCAGGCGGCGGCCTTGGGCAAAAAGACCATTTTTTGAGTCCCTTGCGGGCGAAAGTGATGCAATGAATTTCAGGATAGGCGAAGGCTGGGATGTGCATGCGCTGGTGCCCGGGCGCCGGCTGGTGATTGGCGGGGTGGAGATCGCCCATTCGATGGGCCTGCTGGGCCATTCGGATGCGGATGTGCTGCTGCATGCCATCACCGATGCCCTGCTGGGGGCCGCCGCGCTGGGCGACATCGGCAGCCATTTTCCGGACACCGACGCGGCATTTCGGGGTGCGGACTCGGGCATGCTGCTGGCGGAGGCGGCGCGGCGGGTGCGCGCAGCCGGTTACGACATCGGCAATATCGACAGCACCGTGGTCGCGCAGGCGCCGCGCCTGGCCGCCCATATTCCGGCCATGCGCGCGTGCATTGCGGCTGCGGTGGGGGTGGGCGAGGGGCAGGTGAACGTCAAGGCCAAAACCGCTGAACGCCTGGGGCCGGTGGGCCAGGGGCTGGCCATGGAGGCCCGGGCCGTGGTGCTGCTGTTCCGGGCCTGACCCACGCGGCCAGCGCGGCCTGGCCAGCCACCCGGCATGCAATCAATTCATATGGTCTTCGGCGCGGCGGCGCGGAAGTTGCCGCTTGACGGAAGGGCGCTGCAGACGCTGCTTGGGGTCCTCGCCATCGGGCATGTGGATGGCCCGCTGCAGCTGGATATGGGCCACCAGGCCGCCGGAACTGGAGTTGGCCAGCGCAAAGATGCCGCCCATGCGTTGCACGGTCTTGTCCACGATCGACAGGCCCAACCCGGCACCTGTGGCAGCGGTACGTGCTGAATCACCGCGAAAGAAGGGCTTGGTCAGGCTGGACAGCTGCTCGGGCGGCACGCCGGTGCCGTGGTCGCGCACCTTGATCAGCACCCAGTTTTCGCGGCCCTTGGCGGCGATGTCCACATGGGTCACGGCCGTGTCCGCCGTCTTGCCGTAGCGGCGTGCATTTTCCAGCAGGTTGGAGATCACGCGCGCCAGCTCCACTTCGTCGGCCAGCACGTTCAGGTCCTCGGGAATCGCCATGGTGATCTGCAGCTCGCGGTGGTCTTGCACCGCATAGACGCAGGACGACACCACCCCGTGCAGGTTGACGGGGGCGAGGGTGGCATGGTCCGGGCGGGCGTAGTCCAGAAACTTGTCGATGGTGGCGTCGAGCTGCACGATGTCCGCCACCATATGTTCGCGGGCGATTTCGTCGTCCACGCTCATCTCGGTTTCGAGCCGCAGGCGCGCCAGGGGGGTGCGCAGGTCGTGCGAAATGCCGGCCAGCATGACGGCACGGTCCTGCTCCAGCTTGGCGAGCTTTTGCGCCATCCGGTTGAAGCCGATGTTCACCTCGCGGATTTCGCTGGTCACGGCTTCTTCATCGAGGCGGCTGGCCGCAAAGTCGCCGTCGCGCACACGGTTGGCGGCATACGACAGCTGCTTGAGCGGCTGGTTGATCAGCCGCGCAATGGCGGCGGCGCCGGCCAGCGACAGGGCGCCTGCCGTGATCAGCCAGATCAGCCAGGTGCGGCCACCGGCCGGGCTGAAGCGCGAACGGTCCATCAGCAGCCAGTTGGGGTCGCCGTTGATGTTGAAACCCACCCACAGGCCGTTTTCACCGTTCACATTCTGGGCCACGATGGTGTCCGGGCCCAGGCGCTGGGTGAGCTCCTCGGTGAGACGGCTGCCCAGCGCGGTGCCGTCGAGCAGAGTGAACTTGTCGCCCGGCTCGCGCGGCAGGATGCGCACCCCTTCCTGGTCGGCCATGGTCTTGATGAGGGACACGCGCGCGATCGCATCGGCGTGCACCAGGGCGGCTCGGCTGAGGTTGACCAGCGAGGCAATCTGCTGGGCCGTGTGCAGCGTGCGGGGCTCGAATTCGAGGGCGCGCAGCGTCTGCAGCCAGGCCAGGATGCTCCCCACCAGCAACAGCGCCAGCAGAAAGAAGGTGCGCCAGAACAGGTTCAACCCTACGCGCGCGCGCTGCTCACGCGCGCGGCGCAAGGATTCCAGGGGGGCCGGGCTGGTGGCGTCGGACGGTGGGGTCACCGTGTGCCCGGGCGTGGGGTCCACCCAGCCTTCAGAGTTGCGCATGAAGGGGTCAGCTTGTTCCGTCCGGTACGAAAACATAGCCCACGCCCCAAACGGTCTGGATATAGCGTGGTGCTGCGGCATCGACCTCCACCAGCTTGCGCAGGCGCGAGACCTGCACATCCAGGCTGCGGTCGAAGGGTTCGAACTCGCGACCGCGTGCCAGCAGCGCCAGCTTTTCGCGCGACAGGGGCTGGCGCGGGTGGCGCACCAGGGCCTTGAGCATGGCGAACTCGCCCGTGGTCAGTGGCAGCTCTTCGCCATTGCGCTGCAGCGCGCGGGTGCCCAGGTCGAAGGTGAAGGGGCCGAAGGTGACCACCTCATTGTCGCCCGATGGCGCGCCCGGCGCCTCCTGGGCGGGGCGGCGGCGCAGCACGGCATGCACGCGCGCCAGCAGCTCGCGGGGGTTGAAGGGCTTGCCCAGGTAATCGTCGGCGCCCACTTCCAGGCCCACGATGCGGTCCACGTCTTCGCCCTTGGCGGTGAGCATGATGATGGGCGTGCGGTCGTTGGCGGCACGCAGGCGGCGGCAAATGGACAGTCCGTCTTCGCCGGGCATCATCAGGTCGAGCACGATGAGGTCGACGGTTTCGCGCAGCAGCAGGCGGTTCAGCGCCTTGCCGTCTTCGGCGACCATGACTTCAAAGCCCTCCTGGGTCAGGTAGCGGCGCAGCAGATCGCGGATGCGGGCATCGTCGTCCACCACCAGAATCTTGTCGGTACGGTTGGTTGTTGTAGCCATGGTGAGTATGGGTCCAATTTGTAACAGAGCCAATTCTGACCAGCTTCAGCCCCGAAGTTCGGTATTCTGCCTGTTTTTTGACCAACTGTTACAAGTTTTGCCCTGGCACGCAGGCCACTTACGCAGGCTTCACCAAGGGTGTCTGCACAGCGGTTACTGTGGGGGCGTGTGCGGTCCGGTGTGGCGCTGTACGTAGATGAAAAGAAGGGTTCTGGCATGAAGAAAGCTATTCGTTTGATAGCTGCTAGCGCATTGATGGCAAGCGCTGGAGCTGTTTTTTCTCAAAACTCCCAAACCACCGAGCCGCGCAATGTGGTGCAGCTGTCGGCGTCTGGCACGGTGGAGGTGCAGCAGGATCTGCTGGTGCTCACCCTCTCGGCCAGCAAGGACGGCCCGGATGCCGCGGGCGTGCAGGCCCAGCTCAAGCAGGCGCTCGATGCGGCACTGGCCGAAGCCAAGCGCAATGCGCAAACGGGGCAGCTGGACGTGCGCACCGGCCCTTTTGGCCTGTACCCGCGCTACGCCAAGGACGGCAAGATCAGTGGCTGGCAGGGCCGGGCCGAGCTGGTGCTGGAGGGGCGTGACTTCGCGCGCATCACCGCCACGGCGGGCAAGATTCCGTCGATGCCGATCAGCCAGGTTGCTTTTGCGCTCTCGCGCGAGGCCCGTGCCAAGGTCGAAACCGAGGCGCAGACCCAGGCCATCGAGCAGTTCAAGGCCCGTGCGGCTGAATTGGCCAAGGGCTTCGGCTTTGCCGGCTACAGCCTGCGCGAGGTGGCGGTGAATAGCAATGAGATGTCGCCCGGACCCCGCCCACGCATGGTGGCGATGGAGGCCAAGGCTGCGCCGTTGTCGGATGCGGCGGTACCGGTGGAGGCGGGCAAGGCGCAGGTGGTGGTGACTGTCTCTGGCTCCGTGCAGATGCGCTGAGCGCCAACATGTGCGGGTCGCCGCCGGGGTGCGCGGCCTTGCTGCCGGCTTGTCTTCGGCCCGCAGTCCGTCACCATGGCCACTGGTGTTGACCAGATGGTCGACGCCGGCGCGCGCTGCCAGGTTTGCTGCAGCACAGCGCGCAGGTGTTCGGTAAAGGCGCCGAAGGTGGTGGTGTTGCCGGTGTCGAACTGCCGTGCCACGGCCCGGTGGCCAGGGTCATGGAGGGTGTGTGCAGGGGGTATGGCGAACTTCGGAGGGTGACGCACTTCAGTGTCCGGCCCATGGCTTGAGCAGCTCGTAGAAACCCTTTCATTCCTTGCCTGATTCTCCAAAATCAATGCCGGGCGGCCTGCAAGGCGGTAGGCTAGGCGGTATGACAGACCTCTTGCTCCAGGCCGTAAGCCGCTATGCCGAAGCCCATGCCCACCACGGCAGTGTGGTGCAGACCCCCATCCCCGGATTGAGCACGGTGCGCGCGACCGAGCCCAGTGGGTTGCTGTACGCGATTGCCCACCCCCTCATCTGCCTGGTGCTGCAGGGCCGCAAGCAGGTGGCCATGGGGTCGCAGACCTTCGGGTTCGCGGCGGGCGAGTCCCTGCTGATCACGGCCGATGTGCCCACGGTGAGCCGGATCACCCGCGCCAGTGCGGCGGCTCCGTATCTCTCGATGGTGTTGCAGCTGAGCCTGCCGGTGATTGCCGACCTGTCGGCCCAGATGGGGGCGGTACCCGGGGGTGACCATGTTCCCGTGCGCGGGGATCCCACCGATACCGAGGTGGCCGATGTGGCACTGCGCCTCATGCGCCTGCTGGAGCGGCCCCAGGCCGTGCCGCTGCTGCACGCCTCGCTGGTGCGCGAGCTGCATTACTGGTTGCTGGCCGGGCGGCACGGTGCCGCCATCCGCCGCCTGGGCTGGCCTGGCAGCCATGCCCAGCGGGTGGCGCGTGCGGTGGCGGTGCTGCGTGCCGACTTTGCGCAGCCCCTGCCGGTGGAGAGCCTGGCTGCGCTGGCAGGCATGAGCCCGTCGTCCTTTCATCAGCATTTCAGGGCGATCACATCGCTTTCGCCGCTGCAGTTCCAGAAGCAGCTGCGTCTGATCGAGGCGCGGCGGTTGATGCTGTCCGAGGGGGCCGGTGCCAGCCGCGCGGCTTTTGCCGTGGGCTATGAGAGCGTTTCCCAGTTCACGCGCGAGTACGGCCGGCTGTTCGGCCTGCCGCCGGTGCGCGACACGCAGGCTGCCAAGGGCCAGGCGCATGCGGCAGCATGAGTGATAGGCCTTGCCTTGCGCAGTCTTTGAGCCTGTTTGCGATCCCCTGCGAGATCGTAGACCAATGGGATGGACGCCCCCACCCTAAACGGCATCGAAAGTGCCACAGTGGAGACGTTAGTTTTCCACTCGAACCAGCAGGAGCGTCCACCATGAAGATTACAACCATTGGCATCGACCTGGCCAAGAATGTGTTTCAGGTTCACGGCGTCGATGAGCACGGCAAGACGGTGTTCAACAAACCGCTCAAGCGCGAGCAGATGGCAAGTTTCTTTGTCAATCTGCCCGCCTGCCTGATTGGCATGGAGGCCTGCGGCAGTGCCCACCACTGGGCCCGCAAGCTCCAGAGCATGGGCCACACCGTGCGCTTGATGGCGCCGCAGTTCGTCAAGCCCTACGTCAAGACCAACAAAAACGATGCGGCCGATGCCCAGGCCATCTGTGAAGCCGTCACGCGCCCGAGCATGCGCTTTGTGCCGATCAAGAATGT
>NZ_KE384507.1:123292-194174 GCF_000426205.1 Acidovorax sp. JHL-9 | reverse complement strand
CAGCCACCAACGATGCCGGCAAGAGCAAGTTCATGGGCAGCGAAATCGCCAAGAGCGACCGGCCCGAACTGACCGCCGCCAAGATCATCGTCTCCGGAGGCCGGGCGCTGGGCAGCAAGGAAAAGTTCGACGAAGTCATGACCCCGCTGGCCGACAAGCTGGGCGCGGCGCTGGGTGCCAGCCGCGCGGCGGTGGACGCGGGCTACGCGCCCAACGACTGGCAAGTGGGCCAGACGGGCAAGATCGTGGCGCCGCAGCTGTACGTGGCAGCAGGCATCTCGGGGGCGATCCAGCACCTGGCGGGCATGAAGGACTCCAAGGTGATCGTGGCGATCAACAAGGACCCGGAGGCGCCGATCTTCAGCGTGGCCGACTATGGGCTGGAGGCGGATTTGTTCCAGGCCGTGCCGGAAATGGTCAAGGCGCTTTGACGGGCATTGGATGGCTATCCATGGGATAGCCGCAAGTGCTTATTGACTCAGCGGTATCGCCATATTCCGTGCAAGAGGAGACAACATCCATGGGCATCGACCTTTCCCGCCGCACCCTGGTGCAGGCTGCCTCCGCCGTGCTGGCCAGCACGGCCCTGCCATCTCTGGCGCAGTCGGCCTGGCCGAGCAAGCCGATCAGGATCATCGTGCCTTACACGGCCGGAGGCTTTACCGACCAGATGGCGCGCCTGCTGCAGGTGGGCCTGCAAAAGCAGCTGGGCCAGCCCGTGGTGATCGACAACAAGCCCGGCGCCAACAGCATCATCGGCGTTGATGCGGTGGCCAAATCAGCGCCCGACGGGTACACCTTCGGCGTGGTGATTCCGGCCTTCACCGCCAACAACACGCTCTACCCCAAGCTGCCCTACAACGCACGCAAGGATCTGGTGGGCGTGTCATTGCTGGGGATTTCGCCGCTGGTGGCGGCCGTGTCCCTCAATGCACCGTTCAAGAACACCAAAGAGCTGGTGGCCTACGCCAAGGCCAACCCCGGCAAGGTGAGTTTTGCCTCGTCGGGCAGCGGCTCGGCGGCGCACCTGACCAGCGAGCTGTTCAAGACGCTGACCAAGACCTTCATGGTGCATATCCCTTACCGTGGGGCCACGCCCGCGCTCACCGATCTGCTGGGCGGCCAGGTGCCGCTGTTCCTCGATCCCCCGCCCAACCTGATTCAGCCCGCCAAGGCCGGTCGCATCCGTCTCATTGGTGTAGCCAGTGAAAAACGCCTGCCCATCCTGCCCGATGTACCCACCTTTGTGGAGCAGGGCATTCCAGGCATGCTGGGCAGCACCTGGGCCAGCATGATTGCACCCGCCGGCACGCCGCGCGACATCGTCAAGCGCATGTCGGAGGCGGTCAACCAGATCATCCACAGTGAAGAAACCCGCGCCAAGCTCGAAACCATGGGCACCTTTGCCGAAGGCACAACGCCCGAGGCTTGCGACGCTTTTCTGGCGTCCGAGACCACCAAGTGGGGCAAGGTGATCCGCGAAGCCGGCGTGACGCTGGATTAAGAACCTGTTGACGATCTCGCAGGGGATCGCGTTGGAGCACCATCGGGATGAGTGGATGCTTCGGGTGCGCCGCATGGGCTGGTGCCCATGCCAGCAGCCGGGGCGCCAACACTCCAAGTACATCGGCCCGATTTCGCTCCAACCCTTGGGGCAGCGGTCTTTGCGGGCGGTCTGCGGCGTTGCGGCGCTGGTGGATAGCCGGGCTATCCACTGCGCACCGCGCCTTGCATCCCATCGCGCAAAGACCGCTGCGCGAACCCCGGGAGATCGTCAACAGGCGCTAAGGGCCTGCATCAACAGCCGCCCTTGAACCCAGCGCGCCCCATACCAGTTCCACCGTGGAACCGGCTTTGCCGGGCCACGGGTGGCGTCCCCCTTTGGGGGATGACGCGAAGCGGCTCAGGGGGGCTTCACGTATAGCGTTTGGCCCGCAGGTTCTCTTTCATCTGCTGCAGCACCGGTTGCAGCGAGGAGCCGATGCGCAGTGCCACGCAGGTGGCCAGCACGTCAATCACCAGCAGGTGCAGCAGCCGCGACACCATGGGGCTGTAGCGGTCATAGCCCTCGGGATGGTCGGCGGCCAGGTGGATAGCGCAGGCACTGGCCAGCGGCGAGCCGCTGGCGGTGATGGCGATGGTGGTGGCGCCGTTCTTGCGCGCAATGTCGGCGGCGTCCATCAGGTCGCGTGTGCGGCCCGAGTTGGAGATGATCACCGCGCAATCGCCCGGGCCGAGCAGGGTGGCGCTCATCACCTGGATATGGCCGTCGCTGGTGGCGATCGAGGTTACCCCCAGGCGAAAGAACTTGTGCTGCGCGTCCTGCGCCACAAAGCCGGAATTGCCCGCGCCGTAAAACTCGATGCGCTTGCCGGCCTTCCAGGTGCTGGTGATGGCCTCGGCGGCGCGCTCGATGGCTACGGTGCTGGCGGCGTTGCGGTATTGCAAAAAGGCCGCCACTGCGTTGTCCACCACTTTCACCAGCACATCGCCGGTCTTGTCGTCCACATCCACGCTGCGGTGGATGAAGGGCACGCCCTCGCTCACGCTGCCGGCGAGCTTGAGCTTGAAATCGGCCAGCCCGTCATAGCCCATGCTGCGACAAAAGCGCACCACGGTGGGCTTGCTGACGTGGGCGCGTTCTGCCAGCTCGCGCACGGGCAGGCGGGCAAACGCGCGGGCATCGGCCAGCACCAGCCGGCCCACGCGTTGCTCGGCGGGGGCCAGGGAGGGCAGGGAGGCGGTGATGCGGTCCAGCATGTCAATTCCACGGAAAAACAGAAACGATGTCACGCCAATGTAACTTGGTTTCATGGTGAATGTGTTCTCGGTAACGGGCCGTCTACACTTGCAGGCTGCCATTGCCCGCGCAAAAAATGCATTCGGGCCTGCTTGTCCACTGCCCACTCCATGAGACTTTCGCCATGAATCAGCTTGACGCCCTCAAACAGTTCACCACCGTGGTTGCCGACACCGGCGACTTCAAGCAGCTGGCGCAGTTCCAGCCCCAGGATGCCACCACCAACCCCTCGCTGATCCTCAAGGCGGTGCAAAAGCCCGAATACGCGCCCCTGCTGCAGTCCACGGTGGCCCAGTGGAAGGATCGCCCCATGGACGAGGTGATCGACCGCTTGCTGGTGCGCTTTGGCTGCGAGATCCTGGCCACCATCCCGGGGCGCGTATCCACCGAGGTCGATGCGCGCCTGAGCTTTGACACCAGCGCCACCGTGACGCGGGCCGAACGCATCATCGAGCTGTACCAGGCGCAAGGCATCCACATCGACCGGGTACTTATCAAGGTGGCAGCCACCTGGGAGGGCATCAAGGCCGCAGAAAAGCTGGAGCAGCGCGGCATCCACACCAACCTCACGCTGCTGTTCTCGTTCTGCCAGGCCGTGGCCTGCGGGCAGGCCAGGGTGCAGCTGATCTCGCCGTTCGTGGGCCGCATCTACGACTGGTACAAGAAGCAGGCCGGCGCCAGCTGGGACGAGGCCGCCCGCAGCGGTGCCAACGACCCCGGCGTGCAGTCGGTCACGCAGATCTACAATCATTACAAGCACTTTGGCATTGCCACCGAGGTGATGGGTGCGAGCTTTCGCAACGTCGGCCAGATCACGGCGCTGGCGGGCTGCGACCTGCTCACCATCGCCCCTGAGCTGCTGGCGCAGCTGGCGGCCTCCGATGCGCCCTTGCAACCGGCGCTCCATGCCGAAGCCGCACGCGCCATGCCGTTGCCCGCGGTCCAGTACGACGAGGCAGGTTTCCGCTTCGCGCTGAATGAAGATGCCATGGCCACCGAGAAGCTGGCCGAGGGCATCCGCAGCTTTGCGGCCGATGCCGTGAAGCTGGAAAAACTCATCGAGGCGGCCTGATGGCAGGCGTTGGCTCCGGCATCTGGCGTTCGCGCCGGTCGTGCCGGGGCTCGTACACTTGCGCACCCTGCCTGGAGTTCGGGCGACAGGAATTGATCCATGCACGCAGTTGTCATCAGCGGAACCGGTATTTACCAGCCCCCGCACACCATCACCAATGCCGAGCTGGTTGAGTCCTTCAACCGCCATGTGGACCAGGAAAACGCGCGTTTTGCCGACGAGATCGCGGCCGGCGTGCGTGCGCCATTGCCCTATTCCAGCGTGGAGTTCATCGAAAAGGCCTCGGGCATCCAGCAGCGCTATGTGCTGGAAAAAACCGGCGTGCTGGACCCCGCGCGCATGTACCCGCGCTTCACCGAGCGGCCCGACGATCAGCTGTCATTGATGGCCGAGATCGCCGTGGAGGCCGCGCGCCAGGCGCTGGACGCCGCAGGCAAGACCGGCGACCAGATCGATGCCGTGCTGTGCTCGGCGGCCAACATGCAGCGCGCCTACCCCGCCATGGCCATCGAGATTCAGCAGGCGCTGGGGGCCGGTGGCTATGGTTTCGACATGAACGTGGCCTGCTCGTCGGCCACCTTCGCGATCGAGCAGGCCGTCAACGCCGTGCGCACGGGCAGCGCGAAATGCGTGCTGGTGGTCAACCCCGAGATCACCTCGGGCCACCAGGCATGGAACGACCGCGACTGCCATTTCATCTTTGGCGATGTCTGCACGGCGCTCATCATCGAGCGGGCCGACTGCGCCACAGCGGCCGAACAGTGGGAGGTGGTGGGCACCAAGCTGGTCACCCAGTTCTCCAATGCCATCCGCAACAACTTCGGGTTTCTCAACCGCAGCGAGGACAGCGATCCGAACGCGCGCGACAAGACCTTCCGCCAGGAAGGCCGCAAGGTCTTCAAGGAAGTGGTGCCGCTGGCCGCAGCCCACATCGAGGCCCATCTGGCGGCGCTGGACCAGGCGCCCACGGCGGTGCGCCGCTACTGGCTGCACCAGGCCAACCAGGGCATGAACCAGCTGGTCATCAAGAAGCTGGTGGGCGCGGACGCGGGCGCCGATGTGGCGCCCCTGATTCTGGACGAGTTCGCCAACACCGCATCGGCCGGTTCCATCATCGCCTTCCACAAGCACCGGGCCGATCTGGCGGCCGGCGACCTGGGCGTGATCTGCTCCTTTGGCGCGGGTTACTCCATCGGCAGCGTGGTGGTGCGCAAACGCTGACCTGCACAACTCCCCGAGGACTGTGATAGCGCAGCCTCGGGCGTTCCGCGGCATTGCTTTTCTTGCCAACCACTGAACTATTGGCAGCGAAATGACGCCTTGTGGCCCATCCCGAGCGCAACTACCACCGGTTTGCGCGGCTTGTGCGGGTCATCCTTGACCGGGCGCAGCTGGATTGAAGGCATAAGGCACGGGCGAAACCCGTCACAACAACCAAAGGTCACCCCGCAGGCAAGCGCATCCCCACCCGCAACCCCTTCGGCACCAGTCCCTCGGCCACCGTCCGCCCCCCGTGGCGCAGCGCGATCTCTTCCACGATCGACAGCCCCAGCCCGCATCCCCCCGCCTTGTCCGATCCGCGCCAGAAGCGCGCAAACAGGTCGCCCAGGTGCTCGGCAGGCACGCCCGGCCCGTCGTCCTCCACCACCAGCAGCGCCCAGTGCCCAGGTTCCTCGTGGCCCACGCGCACCGTCACCGTGGCGCCGGGGCCCGCATAGTGCAGTGCGTTGTCGATGAGGTTGTTCAGCGCCTCGCGCAGCAGCAGCGGGTGGCCCTGCGCTGGCAGATGGTCCACGCCCTCGTAGCCCAGGTCCATGCCCTTGGCCAGAGCGCGGGCGGCCCATTCGCGGGCCACCTCGCGGGCCAGCGCGGCCAGGTCGATGGACTGCATCTCCACGTTCGATTCCGAGCGCGCCAGCTGCAGCAGCTGGTGCACCAGGTGGGCGCTGCGCTGCGCGGCCGACAGCACCTTCTGCAGGCGGGCCTGTACGGCGGGTTCGTGGCTTTCGTGCAAGGCCAGCTCGGTCTGGCCGATCAGGCCGGCGAGCGGCGTGCGCAATTGGTGGGCGGCGTCGTTCAAAAAGCGCTTTTCCTTTTGCTGGCCGCGCGCCACGGTCTCCAGCAGGCGGTTGATGGTGCTGGCCAGCGAATGCACTTCTTGCGGGGCGGAGGTCAGCTCGATGGGCGGCAGCGGCGTGGTGCCCGTGTGGGGCAGTGCACGCGCGCGCTCGATCTGCGCCTCCAGGCGCTTGAGGGGCTGCAGTCCGCGCAGTATGCCCGCGTACACCATGGCACTCAGGGCCAGGCCCATCAAGCCCATGGGAAACACCATGCGCTCCAGCAGCTCTTGCGCAATGCGCTCGCGCACGGTGAGGCTCTGGGCCACTTGCACGCGCAGGCGCTGGCGGGTCGATGCGGTGCCGTAATTCACATCCAGCAAGGCCACGCGCACCGGTTTGTCGTCCACCCGCGCCTGGTACAAAAACGCCTCGCCCACGGCCACATCGACCTGGGGCGGTGGCGGCAGCTGTGCGTTACCCAGCAGGAAGCGCCCGGGCGGGGATGACACCATGTAGCTAATGGGGTCGGCCGGGTCCTGCTCCAGGATGTCCTGCGCGGCCTTCGGAAAGTCCACCAGCAGGCCGTCGCCGATCGGTTTGATCTGCCGCGCCAGCGCCCGCACCGACTGGGTCAGCGTCTGGTCAATGCCCTTCTCGCCGTTTTGCAGCGCAATGCGCCACGCCAGAAACCCGCCCGACAACCACAGCACCAGCTGCGGCAGCAGCAGCCACAGCAGCAGCTTGCGTTGAAGAGAAACCCCTGGAACGTGGCGCATGAATTACCGTAAAGATTAGGAGGCGCGCGGCTTGCAACTGGCGCGACAGAAGCCAGTGCCGCCGCGCAAGGGCCGCCCCGCCGCGCTGGTGGCGTCCCCCCCACGGGGGGAAGATGCGAAGCATCTCAGGGGGGGCTTCATGGCTTGGCGAGCATGTAGCCCAGGCCGCGGATATTGCGGATGTTCAGGGGCGATGCGTCCAGCTTCTTGCGCAGGCGGTGCACATACACCTCCAGCGCATTGGAGTTCAGCGGGGCCGCGGTTTGCCCGGGCTCGGGCGGGCTGGCGCGCCAGGCGGCCAGCACATCGTCGCGCGTGACGACTTCGCCGCAGCGGTGGGCCAGCAGTTCCAGCAGCTCCCACTCGCGCTGGGTCAGCTCCAGCAGGTCGCCGTTGAGGGCTGCGGCATGGCTGGCGTGGTCCAGCACCAGCGGGCCAATGGTGGTGCTGGCGACGCCCGCCGCGCTGCTGGCCTGGGTGAAGGCCGGCTGCCGTGCGCGGCGCAGCATGGCCTGCAGGCGGGCCTGCAGCTCCTGCATGTTGAAGGGCTTGGTGATGTAGTCGTCGGCCCCGGCGTTCAGGCCCAGCACGCGGTCATCGACACCATCGCGGGCCGTGAGGATCAGCACGGGCAAGCCGGTGATGCGCGCGCGGGCCCAGACCAGCAGCTCCATGCCGTCGGCGCCCGGCAGGCCCAGGTCCAGGATGATGCCGTCCACCGCCTGCGCCTGCAAAAGCGCCATGGCCTGCGCCACGCTGCTGGCCGTGCAGACGCTGTAATCGAGTTGTTTGAGCTGGCCGGTGAGCGCGTCGAGCAGGAGGGCGTCGTCTTCGACAATCAGTATCGTGGCCATGGATTGAGCATAACAAAGGCCCCCGCAACGGACCCGCTGCGGCCTGGTCGCGACTCTCAGGGAAAGCCCTGAGAGTTAAATTAATTATTGTAATTAAAGTACCGACTGCGCTGAGCGACATGGAATTCACGGCGCAGCACGAGATTCTGACAACAACGTCGAGGAGACAAGGGTATGTGGAAGATGGCAAAGATCGCCGCACTGGCGGTGGGCCTGGCGGCAGCGATGTCCGCCAGTGCCGGGGAGGTCGAGGTCCTGCACTACTGGACTTCGGGCGGTGAAGCCAAGTCGGCTGCCGAACTCAAGAAGATCATGCAGGGCAAGGGCCACACCTGGCGCGACTTTGCCGTGGCCGGTGGTGGTGGCGACAGCGCCATGACGGTGCTGAAAAGCCGCGTGATCTCGGGCAACCCGCCCTCGGCCGCGCAGACCAAGGGCCCGGCCATTCAGGAGTGGGCCTCCGAAGGCGTGCTGGCGAATGTCGATGCGCTGGCCAAGACCGAAAAGTGGGACGAGGTGCTGCCCAAGGTGGTCGCCGACGTGATGAAGTACAAGGGCAGCTACGTGGCCGCCCCCGTCAATGTGCACCGCGTGAACTGGCTGTGGGCCAGCTCCGATGCGCTCAAGAAGGCGGGCGTGGCGAGCATGCCCAAGACCTGGGACGAGTTCTTTGCCGCTGCCGACAAGCTCAAGGCCGCAGGCCTGATTCCGGTGGCCCATGGCGGCCAGAACTGGCAGGACTTCACCACCTTTGAATCCGTGGTGCTGGGTGTGGGCGGTGCCAAGTTCTACCAGGACGCGCTGGTCAAGCTGGACGACAAGGCCATCCACAGCGACACCATGAAGAAGTCGCTGGAGACCTTCCGCCGCATCAAGACCTACACCGACCCGGGCGCTCCCGGCCGCGATTGGAATCTGGCCACGGCCATGCTCATCCAGGGCAAGGCGGGCTTTCAGCTGATGGGCGACTGGGCCAAGGGCGAGTTCATTGCGGCGGGCAAGGCGCCGGGCAAGGAGTTTCAGTGCGCGGCGGCACCGGGCGCGGCGGGCGCGTTCACCTTCAACGTGGATTCGTTCATCCTGTTCAAGCTCAAGGACGCAGCGGCCCGGAAGGCGCAAAGCGACCTGGCCAGCTCCATCATGAGCCCCGAGTTCCAGGAGGTGTTCAACCTCAACAAGGGCTCGATCCCTGTGCGCACCGGACAGAAGATGGACAAGTTCGACGACTGCGCCAAGGCCTCGGCCAAGGACTTTGCTGACACGGCCAAGAGCGGTGGCCTGGTGCCCAGCGTGGCCCATGGCATGGCGATTGCGCCTGCCACCGAAGGGGCGATCAAGGATGCCGTCAGCCAGTTCTGGAACGACGACAAGGTGAGCGTCGCCGACGCCATGAAGAAGATCGCGGCCGCCGCGAAGACCAAGTAAGCCGTGTACGACACACGCACCTACACGCACTAAAACCAACCCCAGAGGGATCCCATCATGACGACAAGAAACCGCCTGACGGCGGTGGCTTTGGCCGCCGCATGCGCGAATGGCGCCTTTGCCATGGAAGCAGCAGGCTTTGAGTTCAACGGCTACTCCCGCGGTGGCCCCGTGTTCAACCACTCGGACGGCGTCAAGGGCAACCTGACGCTGGGCGGCGAACTGCAGAAATACCGCCTGGGCAACGAGGGCGACAACGGCATCGAAGTCAACTTCGCCAAGGGCTTCGAAGCCGGTGGCGTGAAGTGGAAGGTGAACTACATGCCCGCCAAGTGGGGCAGCGGCGACATCAGCACCGAGCAGGCGTTTGTGGAGATGAGCGGCTTCGCGTTTGCGCCCGAAGCCAGGTTCTGGGCCGGCCAGCGCCGCCTGCGTATCCAGGACGTGCACATCGTCGATTACTTCTTGCTGAACTATGGCGACAACATCGGTGCCGGCGTCACCGACATTCCCGTCGGCGGCATGAAGCTGGGCCTGGGCGTGTTCACCGGCGACAAATTTGACCGCGGCCTGCCCAACAACGTGAAGGCGCATCGCATCAACGCCGACCTGTCAGAGATCAACACCAACCCCGGCGGCAAGCTGCGGGTGCTGCTGACGGCGGTGGGCGGCAAGAACCAGGTGGGCGGCGGCTCGGGGTCCGGCATCTCGCTGATGCACACGCAAAAGGAGTTTGTGCTGCCCAGCATCAGCAACACGCTGTACCTGCAGACATCGCGCGGCCATGCCCGCATCGACGGGGAGTTCGAGGCCATCGAGGGCACCAGCGCGGGCAAGCGCGCCACCCGTATCGCCGACTCCATTCACTGGCAAAGCGGCCCGTTTGGCGGCCAGGCCCTCATCGGCTACCAGACCAACAAGGCGGATCTGACCGGCGTGGAGACCAAGGACTTCTCGCTGGGCGGCCGGGGTTCCTACGCGTTCAGCAAGAACTTCAAGGGCTTGGTGGAGCTGTCCACCACCACCCGCAAGGGCTCGGGCGCCGACCAGCGCCTGACCAAGGCCACGCTGGCAGGCGCCCTGGCCATGTCGGAAGACTTCTGGTCGCGCCCCGAGCTGCGCCTGTATGTGACCAAGGCCAATTGGAACCAGGCGGCCGCAGTGGCCAACGCAGGCAGCTTTGGCGCCAATGGCAAGACCTCGCGCACGCTGGTGGGCGTGCAGTACGAGGTGTGGTGGTAAGCCGTTAAGTGTGTGAGTTACTCCGAGGTGACTTTGTTCTTTGGTGCGCACCGGGTGTGCGCCCACTTTTTCCCATGCAGGTGCCACATGCCCACAATTTTCCGCTGCCATGAAAAATGACCGCCATGCACCGTTGCTGAGCGGGTCGCTTCTTCCTGAAGGGGGTGCCCGGTGATGCACAAGAATTCTCTGGAGAGCTGGCTGCCCAAGCTGGTGGTCGCCCCGGCCTTTGTGTTGGGTTTTGCCTTTATCTATGGCCTGATGGTATGGAACGGGGTGCTGAGCCTGTCCGCCTCGCGCATGCTGCCCAACTACGAGTGGGTGGGTCTGGCGCAATACGAAAAACTCTGGGCGATGGACCGCTGGTGGGTCGCGCTCAAAAACCTGGGCATCTTCGGCGTGGGCTACGTGGGTGGCTCGCTGGCCATTGGCGTGTTGCTGGCCGTGCTGCTGGACCAGAAGATCCGTGCCGAGGGTGCTTTGCGCACCATCTACCTGTACCCCATGGCCCTGTCGTTCGTGGTCACGGGCACGGCCTGGAAGTGGCTGCTCAACCCCAGCCTGGGCCTGGAGAAACTGATGCAGGACTGGGGCTTCACGAACTTCACCTTTGGCTGGCTGGTCGACACCGAGATGGCCATCTACTGCGTGGTGATTGCCGGCATCTGGCAAAGCGCCGGGTTTGCCATGGCACTGTTCCTGGCCGGGCTGCGCGGCATCGACGACAGCATCATCAAGGCCGCGCAGGTCGATGGCGCCTCGCTGCCGCGCATCTACTGGCGCATCGTACTGCCGGCGCTGCGGCCGGTGTTCTTCTCCACGCTCATGGTGCTGTCGCACCTCGCGATCAAGAGCTTTGACCTGGTGATGGCGCTCACGGCGGGCGGCCCCGGCTTTGCCACCGATGTGCCCGCCACCTTCATGTACACCATGTCGTTCTCGCGCGGCCAGATTGGCCTGGGCGCGGCCAGCGCCACCATGATGCTGGCCACCGTGGCGGCCCTGGTGGTTCCTTACCTTTACAGCGAACTGCGGAGCAAACCCCATGACCGCTAAGCCCTCTGTGTTTCCGTCCGTGGGCCGCCTGCTGGTCTATGGCGTGCTGGCCCTGGCCACCGCGTTCTTCCTGCTGCCGCTGTATGCGATGCTGGTCACCTCGTTCAAGGACGCCGAGGAGATCCGCAGCACCTCGCTGCTGGCACTGCCCAGTGCGCTGAACGGGTCGGCCTGGGGCACGGCCTGGTCCACCGCCTGCACGGGCGTGGACTGCAACGGCCTGCGCCCGTTCTTCTGGAACTCGGTGGCCATGGCCGTGCCGGCCGTGCTGATCTCCACCGTGTGGGGCGCGCTCAACGGCTATGTGCTGAGCCTGTGGAAGTTTCGCGGCAGCGACACCCTGTTTGGCCTGCTGCTGTTTGGCGTGTTCATGCCCTTCCAGGTGGTGCTGCTGCCCATGAGCCAGGTGCTGGGCTGGCTGGGGCTGTCCAGCTCCATCACCGGGCTGGTGCTGGTGCACTGCCTGGCCGGGCTGGCGGGCACCACGCTGTTCTTTCGCAACTACTACGCGGCCATCCCCAAGGAGCTGGTGAATGCGGCACGCATGGACGGCGCAAGCTTCTGGCAGATCTTCTGGCGCATCGTGCTGCCGCTGTCCACGCCCATCGTCATGGTCACGCTGATCTGGCAGTTCACCAACATCTGGAACGACTTCCTGTTTGGCGTGGTGTTCTCGGGCACCGAGTCCAAGCCCATCACCGTGGGCCTGAACAACCTGGCCAACACCAGCAGCAGTGTGAAGGCCTACAACGTGGACATGGCGGCCGCCATCATCGCGGGCCTGCCCACGATGGTGATCTATGTGCTGGCGGGTAAATTTTTTGTGCGCGGGCTGACGGCCGGCGCAGTGAAGGGATAAATCATGGCGTCATCACTCGACATCGCAGGCATCAACAAGCGCTTTGGCAAGGGCGACAAAAGCGTGGAGGTGCTGCGCAAGGTGGATATCCACGTGGCCCCCGGCGAGTTCCTCATCCTGGTCGGCCCCTCGGGCTGCGGCAAATCCACGCTGCTCAACATCATTGCGGGGCTCGACGAGCCCACCGAGGGCGAGATCCGCATCGGCGGCAAGAACGTGGTGGGCATGCCCCCGCGCGATCGCGACATCGCCATGGTGTTCCAGAGCTATGCGCTGTACCCCACCTTGAGCGTGGCCGACAACATCGGCTTTGCGCTGGAGATGCGCAAGATGCCCAAGGCCGAGCGCCAAAAGCGCATCGACGAAGTGGCGGCCATGTTGCAGATCAGCCACCTGCTGGACCGCCGGCCCAGCCAGCTCTCGGGCGGGCAGCGCCAGCGCGTGGCCATGGGCCGGGCGCTGGCGCGCCAGCCGCAGCTCTTTTTGTTCGACGAGCCGCTGTCCAACCTGGACGCCAAGCTGCGCGTGGAGATGCGCGCCGAAATCAAGCGCCTGCACCAGGCCAGCGGCATCACCAGCGTGTACGTCACGCACGACCAGGTCGAGGCCATGACGCTGGGCTCGCGCATCGCGGTCATGAAGGGCGGTGTGGTACAGCAGCTGGGCACGCCGGACGACATCTACAACCGCCCGGCCAACACCTACGTGGCCACCTTCATTGGATCGCCCACCATGAACCTGCTGCGCGGTGCGGCCACGGGCGGGCAGTTTGGCATCCAGGGCGCGGCCCTGAACCTGGCAGCCCCCGCCAGTGTCAACGAGGTGCTGCTGGGCGTGCGCCCCGAGCACCTGGTGATGCAGGACAGTGCCCCCTGGCGCGGCCGCGTCAGCGTGGTCGAGCCCACGGGCCCCGACACCTATGTGATGGTGGACACCGCTGCTGGCAGCGTCACGCTGCGCACCGATGCCCAGACCCGCGTGCAGCCCGGCGACGCCGTGGGCCTGGCGGTGGAGCCCGCCAACGCCCACTGGTTTGACGCCAGCAGCGAGAATCGGCTGGCGTGATCCGCGCGGCGTGAACGCCGCCGGGCACCCGCCTTCTCGGCCGTCTGTTTGCTATTGAAACAGTAGCTTCTAGCGCATGTGCTACGAGTGCTAGCAGCTGTTTTTGCTTAAAACACCGCATGACACCCCTGCGCCTGCTGGCCGACATTGGCGGCACCAACATCCGCCTGGCCTGGCAAGACCAGCCCGATGGCCCCCTGCACGACACCCGTGTGCTGCCCTGTGCACAGTTCCCCACGGTGGATGCCGCCCTGTTGGCCTACCTGGCCGAGGTGAACATCGCCACCCCCCGCGAGGCTGCTTTTGGCATCGCCAACCCGGTCACGGGCGATGCCATCCGCATGACCAACCACAGCTGGAGCTTTTCGCAGCGCGCCGTGCGCGAGGCGTTTGGTTTTGAGCGGCTGGTGGTCATCAACGACTTCACCGCGCTCGCGCTGGCGCTGCCCCTGCTCACCCCTGCGCAGCTGCGCCCGGTGGGCGGCGGCGCGGCCGTGCCGGGCGCCGCGATTGCGTTGCTGGGCCCGGGCACGGGCCTGGGCGTGTCGGGGCTGGTGTTTCCGCCCGGCTCCAGCCTGGGGGTGCCGCTGTCGGGCGAGGGCGGTCATGTCACGCTGGCCGCGCAGACCCGGCGCGAATTCGATGTGCTGGGCATCCTGCAAGAGCGCTACGGCCACGTGTCGGCCGAACGCGCCGTGTGTGGTGCCGGGCTGGTCGACCTGTACCACGCGCTGCGCCGGCTGGCCCAGCGCGGCGGCAAGGAAGTCAGCTCCGCCGCCCAGGTGACCGAGCTGGCCTTGCAGGCCAACGACCCGCTGGCGCTGGAGGCGCTGGAGCTGTTCTGCGGCTTCCTGGGCAGCGTGGCGGGCAACCTGGCGCTCACGCTCGGGGCGCGCGGTGGTGTCTTCATCGGCGGCGGCATGGTGCCACGCCTGGGCACTTGGTTTGACCAGTCCCCGTTCCGCGCACGGTTTGAATCCAAGGGGCGGTTCCAGTCCTACTTGGCCTCCATCCCCTGCTGGGTGATCGACCCCGGCGCCACGCCTGCGCTGCACGGTGCCTCGCGCGCGCTGGACATTGCGGGCTCCGGCGCATGAGCGACAGCACCCCGGCCACTGCGCCGCTGCCCATGCTGCGGCCCAGCGGCGTGCACCATGTGGCCATCATCGCCAGCGACTACGCCCGCTCGCGCCGCTTCTACACCGAAGTGCTGGGCCTGCAGGTGGTGCACGAGCATTACCGCGCCGAGCGGCAGTCGTACAAGCTCGACCTGCAACTGCCCGACGGCACGCAGGTGGAGCTGTTTTCTTTCCCCCACCCGCCCGCACGCCCTTCTTACCCCGAGGCCTGCGGCCTGCGCCACCTGGCCTTGCGCGTGGCCGACATGGAGGCCAGCGTGGCTGCCCTGATGGCCCATGGCGTGGCCGTGGAGCCGGTGCGCACGGACCCGTTCACGGGGGCGCTGTTCACCTTTTTCGCCGACCCGGATGGGTTGCCGATCGAGCTGGTGGGGCCTGTGCCCGTCTCCCTCTGATCTGTCTGCGCGCATAAAACAAAGGCCCTGGTGGGCCTTTGTTCGCGTCACATCTCTTCACTCCAGCAATACCCATCGCGCGCAATCATCGCGCTCGCGGCACGCGGGCCCCAGCTGCCGGCGGGGTAGGTGCGGGGGCCGGTGGGGTCGTTCTTCCAGTATTGCAGGATGGGCTCCACCCAGCGCCAGGCTTCCTCCTGCTCGTCGCTGCGCACGAACAGGTTCAGGCGGCCGGCAATCACGTCCAGCAGCAGGCGTTCGTAGGCGCCCACCCGTTCGGTGCCAAAGCGCTGGTCGAAGTCCAGGTTCAGGTGCACCTGCGACAGCGCAGGCTCGGCCTGGCGCTGGGCCGCGCCCTGGGCCATCAGGTGCAGCTCCAGCCCGTCCTTGGGCTGCAGGTTGATCACCAGGCGATTGGCCGCGCCCGCCGGCGTCTTGAAGATGGGGTGGGGCACGGGGCGGAAGTTGATGACGATGTGCGCGTCGCGCCCCGCCAGCCGCTTGCCGGTGCGGATGTAGAACGGCACGCCCGCCCAGCGCCAGTTGCTGATCTCGGTGCGCAGCGCCACAAAGGTCTCGGTGGTGCTGGCGGCGGCCACGCCCTGTTCTTGCGCGTAGCCAGGCACGGGCTGGCCCTGGAGGTTGCCCGCCGCGTATTGCCCCCGGATCACATGCTGGCCGATGGTCTCCAGCGTCCAGGGCTTGAGCGACTGCAGCACCTTGAGCTTTTCGTCGCGGATGGCGTTGGCGCTGGAGTTGATGGGCGGCTCCATGCCGATCGCGCACAGCAGCTGCAGCGCATGGTTCTGCACCATGTCGCGCAGCGCGCCGGTCTGGTCGTAGAACGCGCCACGCGACTCCACGCCCAGTTCTTCGGCCATCGTGATCTGGATGTTGGCAATGGTCTCGCGGCGCCACAGGGGCTCGAACAGCGCGTTGCCAAAGCGCAGCGCGAACAGGTTCTGCACCGAGGGCTTGCCCAGGTAGTGGTCGATGCGAAAGACCTGCTCTTCCTTGAGCACGCGGCGCAATGTGTCGTTGATGGCGCGGTTGGACTGCAGGTCGTGGCCCAGGGGCTTTTCCAGCACCACGCGGGTGGTGGGGCCGTTCAGGCCCACGGCGGCGATCTGTTCGCACACGTTGGTGAACAGGCTGGGCGCGGTGGCCACGTACATCACCACCGAATCCGCCCCGCGCGCCTTCAGGGTGTCGGCCAGGCGCTCGTAGTCCTGGGTGTTGGCCAGGTCCATGCGCAGGTAGTGCAGCAGCGCGGCAAAGCGTGCGAACTCGTCCGGGCTGGGGCGCTTGGCCAGCTCCACGCCGTCGAACCGCGACTGGATCAGGCTGCGGTATTGTTCGTCGTTCAGGTCGTCGCGCGCCACGGCGATGATGCGCCCCCCCTCGGGCAGCGTGCCATGCCGGAAGGCCTGAAACAATGCGGGCATCAGCTTGCGCCAGGCAAGGTCGCCGGTGCCGCCGAACAGGACGAGGTCAAAACTCATGGTGTCTCCGTGATGGGGTGGTTCGTTTTGTTGCCTGGGATTGTAATAACGTTACATGGTTTTCCAATGGAAGATGCCGTTTTTCTATTGCTTGTAACCCAAAAGAACCTGTTCATAAGTTATTTTTGTGTGTAATCAAGTTACTATTCTGCCGCTTTTCACCCTACCCGTTTGATGACCATGTTCCTTCGTTGCGACCAGTCTGCGCTGTGGCCCCAGTTGGCAGCCCACTATTCCTCCCACGGCCAGCACCTGGACATGCGCCAGGCGTTTGCGCAGGACGCCCAGCGGTTTGCCGCCTTCAGCCAGTCGGCCCCGCATGTGTTTGCCGACCTGTCCAAGAACCTGTGGGATCGCGACGCCGAAGCGCTGTTGCTGGGCCTGGCCCGCGATTGCGGCCTGGTGCAGCACCGCGATGCGATGTTTGCGGGCGAGGCCATCAACACCACCGAAAACCGCGCCGTGCTGCACACGCTGCTGCGCCGCCCTGCGGGCGTGGCCCTGCCCGGCGATGTGCCCGAAACCGCACAGCGCCTGGCCGACGTGCACCACACGCTCGATGCCATGCTGCACTACGCCGAGCAGGTGCGCAGCGATGTGGCCATCACCGACGTGGTGAACATCGGCATCGGCGGATCGGACCTGGGCCCGCACATGGCCGTGCGCGCGCTGGAAGAGTTCCGCATGCCGGGCAAGCGCTTTCACTTTGTCTCGAACGTGGACGGCCACGAGCTGCACCATGTGCTCCAAGGCCTGCGGCCCGAGAGCACGCTGTTCCTCGTGGCGTCCAAGACCTTCACCACGGCCGAGACCATGATGAATGCGCACTCGGCGCTCACTTGGTTTGCCGCCCAGGGCGGGCGCGACGTGGCGCGGCACTTTGCAGCGCTCACCACCAACATCGAGGCTGCGGGTGCGATGGGCATCACCACCACCTTCGGCTTCTGGGACTGGGTGGGCGGCCGCTACTCGCTGTGGTCGGCGATTGGCCTGCCCATTGCCATCGCGATTGGCGCGCAGGGTTTCCGTGACTTTCTTGCGGGCGCACATGCCATGGACGAGCATTTCCGCACCGCGCCGCTCGCGCAGAACCTGCCCGTGCGCCTGGGCCTGCTCGATGTCTGGTACCGCAACTTCCATGGCTTCACCAGCCGCTGCATCGCGCCCTACCATGCGGCGCTGGGGCGTTACTCGGCCTACCTGCAGCAGCTGGAGATGGAGAGCAACGGCAAGCGCGTGGCGCAGGACGGCAGCACGCTGGCCTGCATCACATCGCCCGTGCTGTGGGGCGAGCCCGGCACCAACGGCCAGCACGCGTTCTTCCAGATGCTGCACCAGGGCGCCGACGTGCTGCCGCTGGAGATCGTGGCCGTGCGCAAGGCCTCGCACCCGCTGCCGGGCCACCAGCAAAAGCTGCTGGCCAACGCGCTGGCGCAAACGCAGGCGCTGATGGTGGGCAAGGCCAGCGACGATGGTCACCGGCACTTTCCGGGAAACCGCCCCAGCACGCTCATGCTGCTTGAATCGCTCACCCCCACGTCGCTCGGCGCGCTGATTGCGCTGCAGGAGCACCGCGTGTTCGTGAGCGGCAGCCTGTGGGGCATCAACAGCTTTGACCAGTGGGGCGTGGAGCTGGGCAAGGTGCTGGCCAGGGACCTGGAAGCGCGCTGGGACAGCGGCGATGTTGCCGGGCTCGATGGATCGACGGCGGGCTTGCTGCAGAGGTTGTGCGCGGCCCCTGGGAGATCGTAAACAGGCTCTGAGGCTGGCGCGGGGATTCAGCGCTGGAAGAAGTTCACCGGCAGTCCCGCAACGCCCACCTCCACGCTGAACAGCGAGCCCGCAGGAGTCGCTGTCTTCTGCTCTTGAGCAGGCCTGCCTGCGCGCGCCGATGTGATGTACAGCGTGTGCAGGTCCTCCCCCCCAAAGCACACCATGGTCGGGCACTGCACCGGCACCGCGATGCGCTGCAAGACCGCGCCCGCTGGCGAGAGCTGCAGCACACAAGCCCCTTCATACATCGCTACCCAGTAATTCCCCTCCACATCCACCGCCGCGCCATCGGGCCGGCCGCCATAGGGCTGGCCTTCCACCTTGCGGTCAAACTGCACCCAGGGGCGACGGTGGGTGATTTCGCCTGTGACCACGTCAAAGTCGAACCGGTCAATGCGGTGCTCCGGCGTGTTGGACCAGTACAGCGTGCGGTTGTCGGGGCTGAAGGCCAGGCCGTTGGCGGTGAAGTTGTCGCCCGCCATGTGGCGCACGCTATAGCCCGTGGCGCTGGCCGGGTCGGCCTGCAGGCACCACAGCGCGGCATCGGGCGCGGTGCGGGGGGTGATGACCGAACCCGCCCAGAAGCGGCCTGCGGTGTCGCAGCGGCCGTCGTTCAGGCGCAGCACGGTGGTGTCGTGCTGCTCGGGTGGCAGCAGGGCCAGGCAGGTGAGGGCGGTGGGGTCTGCGCTGTCCTTCGCCGTATCCAGCAGATAGAAACCGTTTCGTAACCCGATTACCAGTCGGCCATCGGCCGCTGGCGCGCAGCAGCCGGGCTCGCTGGGCATGCGCCATTGCCGGTGGCGGCCGCTGGCAGGATGCCATGCGTGCACCGCTTGTCCCTGAATGTCACACCAGTAAAGGGATTTTTCCGTGGGGTGCCAGAAGGGGGATTCGCCCAGTTCGGAGGGCGGAAGGGGCAGGGTTTGCAGGGACATGGGTTGAAGTGGGGTGGTTATCGAGTTACATTGTAGGGCCTCATACAACGGGCCCTGGCGCAATGCACGGGGCCCAGCCCCCCACCGATGGAGACTGCCATGCATCCAGTTGTAGCGCGCGTGACCGAGCGCATTGTCCAGCGCAGCGCAGACACGCGCGGCGCCTACCTTGCCGGCGTTGACGCCATGATCGCCCGCAAGCCCGCACAAGACCGCATGGGCTGCGCCAACCTGGCCCACGCCTACGCGGCGCTGCCGGGCTCGGACAAGTTCAAGGTCACGGTCGAGAAAGCCCCCAACATCGGCATCGTCACGGCCTACAACGACATGCTCTCGGCCCACCAGCCCTACCAGGGCTACCCCGCCATCCTGCGCGACGAGGCCGCCCGGCTGGGGACCACGGTGCAAGTGGCGGGCGGCGTGCCCGCCATGTGCGACGGTGTGACGCAGGGCACGCCCGGCATGGAGCTGTCGCTGTTCTCCCGCGATGCCATTGCCATGGCCACTGCGGTAGCGCTGTCCCACGATGTGTTCGACGGCGCGCTGCTGCTGGGCGTGTGCGACAAGATCGTGCCGGGCCTGCTGATCGGTGCGCTGCACTACGGGCACCTGCCCTGCGTGTTCGTGCCCGCAGGCCCCATGGGCACGGGCCTGTCGAACAAGGACAAATCCAAGGTGCGCGAGCAGTACGCGCAAGGCCTGGTGGGGCGCGATGAGCTGCTCCAGGCCGAGTCGGCCGCCTACCACAGCCCCGGCACCTGCACTTTCTATGGCACGGCCAACAGCAACCAGATGCTGCTCGAAGCCATGGGCCTGCATGTGCCGGGCGCGGCGTTCGAGTCGCCCGGCACCGAGGCGCGCGAGGCCTTTACGCGCCAGGCGCTGCGCACGGTGCTCGACATCGGCAAGCGCGGCAAGCGCTTCACGCCCATCGGCAAGCTCGTGGACGAGCGCTGCATCGTCAACGCCATGGTGGCCTTGCTGGCCACGGGCGGCTCTACCAACCACCTGATCCACTGGGTGGCGATTGCGCGCAGCGCGGGCATCCTGATCGACTGGACGGACTTTGACGAGCTCTCGTCGGTGGTGCCGCTGCTGGCCCGCGTGTACCCCAATGGCGATGCCGATGTGAACCAGTTCCAGGCCGCGGGCGGCCCGCCCTGGATCCTGCGCGAGCTGCTGGCGGGCGGCCTGATGCACCCCGACGTGATGAGCGTGAACGCAGGCGGCATTGCCGATGGCGGCAAGAGCGCACCCGCCGTGTCGGGCGACACCTCGGTGTTGCGGCCCGTGAGCGAGCCCTTTTCGCCCACAGGTGGCCTGCGCCTGCTGCAAGGCCGCCTGGGCCGCGCGGTGATCAAGGTATCGGCCGTGCCCGAAGACCGCCATATCGTCCAAGCCCCAGCCCGCGTGTTCGATTCGCAGGAAGCGCTGCTCGCCGCCTTCAGCGCGGGCGAGGTGAACCAGGACATGGTGGCCGTGGTGCGCTTCCAGGGCCCGCAGGCCAATGGCATGCCCGAGCTGCACAAGCTCACGCCCCCGCTGGCCGTGCTGCAGAACCAGGGCTTCCAGGTGGCACTGGTGACTGACGGGCGCATGAGCGGCGCCTCCGGCAAGGTGCCCGCCGCCATCCACGTCACGCCCGAGGCGCTGGCCGGCGGCCCGCTGGCCAAGGTGCGCGACGGCGACATCGTGCGGGTGGATGCGGTGGCCGGCACGCTCGATGTGCTGGTGGACGACGCCGAGTGGGCCGCACGTGCCCCGGCGCCCTTCAACGCCCCATCACCCATCGGCTTTGGCCGCGAACTCTTCACCAACTTTCGCCGCCATGCTGGCGGTGCCGAACAAGGAGCCTGCACATGGCTGTAGTAGGCCGCTTGCGGCATCCGACACCGAAAACACCAAGGAGCACACACTCATGAATCCTCTTGACATCGCCAGCCACGGCCCCGTCATTCCCGTCATCGTGATCGACCGCGTGGAAGACGCGCTGCCCCTGGCCGAGGCCCTGCTGGCCGGTGGCGTGAAGGTGCTGGAGGTGACGCTGCGCACCGCTGCCGGCCTGCCCGCCATCGAAACCATCGCCCGCCATCTGCCCGAGGCCGTGGTGGGTGTGGGCACGGTACTCAACGCCGATGACGCCCGCCGCGCGAGCGAGGCCGGTGCCCGTTTTGCCGTGAGCCCTGGCTACACGTCGGAAGTGGGCAGCGCCTGCAAGGGCCTGAACCTGCCGCTGCTGCCCGGCGTGGCCACGGCCAGCGAAGTCATGGCCGCGCTGGCCGACGGGTTCTCCTTCCTCAAGCTGTTCCCGGCCGAGGCCGTGGGCGGTATCCCGCTGCTCAAGGCCTGGGCCAGCCCGTTTGGCCCGGTGGGCTTTTGCCCCACGGGCGGCATTACCTCCATCACCGCCCCCCGTTACCTGGCGCTGCCCAATGTGCGCTGCGTGGGCGGCTCGTGGCTCACGCCCGTCGACGCGGTGCGCGCGGGCGACTGGGCGCGCATCACGCAGCTGGCGCGTGATGCGCAGGGCCTGCGCGCGGTCTCCTGAGTTTCGATGCAGTGCAGACCTGCCCGTCGGGTGCGACGGCGGTTCTACCAGTGCACCGTGACGCGCAAGCCGCCCAGCGCCGGGCTGCGGTCGGTGCTTACCTGCAAATGGTGCAGGCGCGCGATGCGGCGGATGATGGACCAGCCCAGGCCGCTGCCGCTCTGGCCGGTGCCCAGCACCCGGAAAAACCGCTCGCCCAGGCGCGCCTGCTCTTCGGGCCTGAGGCCCGGGCCGCTGTCTTCCACGCTCAGCTGCGCCTGGCCATCGGCCTGGGTGGACACCTGCAATCGCACTTCGGCGCCCTGCGGGCTGTAGCGCAAGGCGTTGTCCAGCAGGTTGCGCAGCAGCACGCGGGCCAGGGGCTCGGGCAGCGGGATGCGCGTGGTGGGCGCCAGGGGGTCGGGCAGCACGATGCGCTGCTGCCGGCGCTCTGCCGTGGCCTGCAGGTCGGCGACCACCTGGTGCGCCACATCGGCCAGCGGTGTGCTGCTGCCGCTGGCGGGTGCGGGTTCGGCATCGAGCCGGGCCAGCTGCAGCAGTTGCTCCACCAGCCTTGTGGCCCGGTCGCAGCCCTGCACCGTGGCCTCCAGCGCCGTGGCGCGCTCCTGGGTGTCGGTGGCGCCTTGCGCCACCTGGGCCTGCATGCGGATGCCGGCAATGGGCGTGCGCAGTTCATGCGCCGCGTCGGCGGTGAATTGCTGCTCGGTGGCCAGCAGCCGGGCCATGCGCTCGAACAGGTCGTTGAGCGCCGTGACCAGGGGCAGCACCTCGGGCGGTACGCCTTCGGTGGACAGAGGGGCCAGCGACTGCGGCTGGCGCGCAGCGACGGCCTGCCCGAGCCGGCCCAGCGGCCGCACCGAGCCGCGTACTGCCCACCAGATGCCCAGCGCCAGCAGGGGCAGGGCCCAGGCCAGGGGCTTGAGGATGCTGGTCAGGCTGGCCAGCACGATCTCGCGGCGCACCGACTGCAGCTCGCCCACGAGGATCTGCACATCACTCTTGCGTCCCTGCGTGACGAACACGCGCCAGGCCTTGCCATCCACCTGGCTGTCGGCAAAGCCGCGCTTGCGCCGCCCGGTCAGCGGATCCTGTGGTGCATTGGCCGAGCGGGCCAGCAACTGGTCTTCGTGCCACAGCTGGAATACCACGCGCGGCTGGTATTTGTGCAGCTCGGGTGCTTCGTTCAGGCGGTCTTCGTCGAGTTCATCGAGCGGCTGCAGGCGCAGCAGGGCGGCGGTCTGGGCCAGATGGGCATCGAGCAGGTCGCTGACTTCCTCGTTGGTTTCGTGCCAGGCCAGCGTTGCGGCCACGCTCCAGGCCAGCAGCACGAGGGCCAGCACCGTGGCCAGCAGCCGGGTCTGCAGCGAGCGGGGTGTGCGCGGGGCGGCGGCGCTGCTCATGCGGTTTCGCGTGCAATGCGGTAGCCCACGCCGCGCACGGTCTCGATCAGGGCCGCGCCCAGCTTGCGCCGCAGGTGGTAAATGTGTACTTCCACTGCGTTGCTGTTGATCTCGCTGCCCCATTGGTACAGGCGCTGCTCCAGCTGCTCGCGGCTGAGCACGCGCCCGGCGTTCAGCAGCAGCGCGTGCAGCAGGTCGTATTCGCGGTTCGATAGCTCCACGGCTTGTCCATCCGCCATCACCTGGTGGGCGGCCGGGTCCAGCACCACGTTGCCAGCGGCCAGCCGGGTTTCGCTCTGGCCATGGGCGCGCCGCACCAGGGCGCGCAGGCGGGCGGCCAGCTCGTGCAGGTCGATGGGCTTGATGAGGTAGTCGTCAGCGCCCGCGTCCAGCCCGGCAATGCGCGCAGGCACGGCGTCGCGGGCGGTGAGCACCAGCACCGGCGTGGTGTTGTGGCGCGCGCGCACCTGGCGCAGCACGTCCATGCCGTCCTGGCGCGGCAGGCCCAGGTCGAGCACGGCAGCCTGGTAGGCGCCGGTGGCCAGCTCGCGCTCGGCCGCCACGCCATCGCGCACCCAGTCCACCTGGAAGCCGTTTTGCGCCAGGCCGGCGCGGATGCCCGAGCCCAGCAGTTCGTCGTCTTCGGCCAGCAGGATGCGCATGGAAGGGGCTTTCAGTCAGTCGTCGTCATGGTGCCGATTCTCGCTCCAGCGCGTGGCATCGGTGGCGGGCGGCTGGGGCGCCTGGTTCCACTGCCAGGCCCAGAAGGCCAGCACGCCGGCCAGGACGAGCGCGGCGATCCCGCCGTGGTTGCTTTTCGCCAGATCGGGCCCGGGGCCTGGCACACGGCCCGTCAGCATGGGCAGCGCCTGGTTCTTGCGGCGCAGCACGCTCAGGAGCGCGATCAGGCCGATATGCGCCAGCACCACGAACAGCAGGGTGTTGCCGAAGAACTCGTGCACTTCCTCCAGCCATTCGCCGCCCCATTCGTCCCACACGGCATAGCCGCTGAGGGTGAGCGGCACCACCAGCGCCAGGATCAGCGCCACGACCAGCGCCATCAGCAGGTTCTGCCCCGGGCGCCAGGTGGCCTGCAGCGCACCGGGCGAGCGCACGGCCGCCAGGGACTTCAACCATGCCGGCACGCCCTGCAGCTTGCGCCACAGCACCGACAGCCGGGCCTGGCGCGGCCCGAACAGGCCCCACAGCAGGCGTGCCACGACCAGCCCCGCCAGCGTGTAGCCCAGCGTGACATGCACCAGGCGCCAGCGCTCACCGTCGGCGGTGACATAGGCCGCCGTGAAGCTCAGCGCCATCAGCCAGTGCAGCATGCGCGTGGTGGCATCGACCACGCGGCGGGTGGAGGGCCGGGGCGTCTGCGCCGGGGCCGTGGATGGCGCCGACGCGGTGGAGGACGATGGGGTGGAAAGGGTTTCGGAAGTCATGGCGGTTCTCACTTCGGAATGCGGACGCGGTCGTCGTCAAAGTCGCCCTGGTCGGCGCGGGTGTGGCAGGCCATGCAGTTGGCGCGGCTGCCCACGGTGGCGCGCTTCCAGACGGCGGGTTCCACCTCCCGGTGCTTGCGCTCGAACCAGGCGGATTGGGTGATGCGGTCTTGCGGCGGGGCCTCGCGCACGCGCTTGGTGGTGCCGGCATGGGCCTGCAGCCAGGTGCTGATCTGGCCCACCATGGCAGGGTCGAGCGAAGCGTCGGTGCCGTAGTGCTGGTCCAGCCCCTTCATCATGCGGCTCCACGCGCTGGCCGGCAGCATGCCGGGCGGGTAGGCCATGTGGCAGGCGGCGCACTCCTGCCGGTAGGCCGGCAGCATGGCGCTGGCGGGCATCTCGCGGCTGTCGGCCCAGGCAGCGGGCAGGGCGCAGGCGAGGGCCAGCAGGGCGACCGATTGGCGAGCGGTGCGGTTCATGGCTTGTCCTTGGCGGCCTGGGGTGAGGTTTTGCCATCGAGCTGCAGCAGCCAGGCCAGCACATCGGCTTTCTCGACGGGCGTGCACTCGCGGCTCAGCACGTCCTTGCAGTTGCGGCGAAACCATTTGTCCACCTTGGCTGTGTCGGTGAAGCGTTCGGGGTTGAACGCGGGCGCCAGCGGGGCGATGGTCTTGCCGGTGCTGGCGTGGCGGGTGGGCGTGGTCGGCGGGTTGCCGTGGCACGAGGCGCACGACCACTCGCCGCCATGGCGGCTGTTGAAGAACACGCGGCCGCGCTCGGCACTGACGGGTTTGCCGGAGACATCGCTCCAGCGCTGCATCTGCGAGGCGGCGGTGGTGTCGGCGGCGTGGGCCGGCGCCAAGGCGAAGGCCAGCGCCAGCAGCGCGGCCATGCGCACGGGAGAGGTGGTGTGTGGGGTGTTCATGCCGCCATGGTGCAAGGCGGGCATGAAGAATGGCTTAAGACACCAGAACAGGGTGTACGCCAGTTCTTTAATTTTTATCAAAAGAGCCCATAGCGCTTTTTGGTCAAGCGCTGGCAGCTATTCAAAAAGTAGCGCCCTTGAACTGAGCGATGGATGCTGTCGCAGTGCCCCGGCCGCTGAGTTCCTTGCGCACACGCCTGTCGCACTGTCCTCCTATCATGTCCGGGGGCATTCGCCCGCATTGAATCAACATTCCAGCAGGAGAGAGGGCGTTCACCATGGATTTTGTTCAGGCAATCCAGTCGTGTCTGGGGCAGTACGCTACTTTTTCGGGTCGTGCTTCACGGTCCGAATACTGGTGGTTTTTTCTGTTCCAGGTGATCGTGATGATCGTTGCCAGCCTGCTGGGCGACATGGTTTACGCGCTGGCCTCGCTGGCGCTGCTGTTGCCGGCCTTGGCCGTGGGCACGCGCCGCCTGCACGACATTGGCCGCACGGGCTGGTGGCAGCTGCTGTTGCTGAGCGGCATCGGCTTTCTGGTGCTGCTGTACTGGTGGGTGCAGCCTGGTGAGGCATCGTCCAACACCTACGGCGAGCCCTTCTCCGCATGACATGAAAAAGCCCGCAGGCCGTAAGACCTGCGGGCTTTTGGATGGGGCTGCGCAGCCAGGGCGGCTGCGCAGGGGCCAGGCAATTACATGCCCATGCCGCCCATGCCACCCATGCCACCCATGTCGGGCATGCCGCCGCCGGCAGCGGCTTCTTCCTTCGGAGCCTCGGCCACCATGGCTTCGGTCGTCAGCAGCAGCGATGCCACGGAAGCGGCGTTCTGCAGGGCCGTGCGGGTGACCTTCGTGGGGTCCAGAATGCCCAGTTCGAGCATGTCGCCGTACGTGTCGTTCGAGGCGTTGAAGCCGTAGTTGCCCTTGCCGGCCAACACAGCGTTCACCACCACCGAGGCTTCGCCGCCGGCGTTGTTCACGATTTCGCGCAGGGGCGCTTCGATGGCCTTCAGCACCAGCTTGATACCGGCTTCCTGGTCGGCGTTGTCGCCCTTGACCGAGTCACCCACGGCTTGCTTGGCACGCAGCAGGGCCACGCCACCACCGGCCACAACGCCTTCTTCCACAGCCGCACGGGTCGCGTGCAGTGCGTCTTCCACGCGGGCCTTCTTTTCCTTCATTTCGACTTCGGTGGCAGCGCCCACCTTGATCACTGCCACACCGCCGGCCAGCTTGGCCACGCGCTCTTGCAGCTTTTCGCGGTCGTAGTCGGACGTGGCTTCTTCGATCTGCACGCGCACTTGCTTGACGCGGGCTTCGATGTCAGCGGCAGCGCCGGAGCCGTCGATGATGATGGTGTTTTCCTTGCCCACTTCGATGCGCTTGGCCTGGCCCAGATCGGCCAGGGTCACCTTTTCCAGGGTCAGGCCCACTTCTTCAGCGATGACCTTGCCGCCCGTCAGGATGGCGATGTCTTCCAGCATGGCCTTGCGGCGGTCGCCGAAGCCAGGTGCCTTCACAGCCACGACCTTCAGGATGCCGCGGATGGTGTTCACGACCAAGGTCGCCAGGGCTTCGCCTTCGACTTCTTCGGCAATGATCAGCAGCGGACGGCCGGCCTTGGCCACTTGCTCCAGCGTGGGCAGCAGGTCGCGGATGTTGCTGATCTTCTTGTCGAACAGCAGCACGAAGGGGTTGTCCAGAATCGCGGATTGCTTTTCGGGGTTGTTGATGAAGTAGGGCGACAGGTAGCCGCGGTCAAACTGCATGCCTTCCACGACGTCCAGTTCGGAGTCGAGCGACTTGCCGTCTTCCACGGTGATCACGCCTTCCTTGCCGACCTTGTCCATGGCGTCAGCGATCAGCTTGCCGATGGTTTCGTCGGAGTTGGCCGAGATCGAACCGACCTGGGCGATTTCCTTGGAAGTCGTGGTGGGCTTGGAAGCCTTCTTCAGTTCCACGACCAGGGCGGCGACAGCCTTGTCGATACCGCGCTTCAGATCCATGGGGTTGATGCCGGCGGCCACGTACTTGAAGCCTTCGCGCACGATGGCTTGCGCCAGCACGGTGGCGGTGGTGGTGCCGTCACCGGCGTTGTCGCTGGTCTTGGAAGCCACTTCCTTCACGAGCTGGGCGCCCATGTTCTGCAGCTTGTCCTTGAGTTCGATTTCCTTGGCCACGGACACACCGTCCTTGGTCACGGTGGGGGCGCCGAACGAGCGCTCCAGCACCACGTTGCGGCCCTTGGGGCCCAGGGTCACCTTGACCGCGTTGGCCAGGATGTTCACGCCTTCAACCATGCGTGCGCGGGCTTCGCCGCCGAAAACTACGTCTTTTGCTGCCATGTTTGGCTCCTAGAGAAATCTAAAAATTCGAGAAACAGATGACTGTGTCGAGAAAAGAATTGCGTAGCGAGCGGCTCACAGGCTAGGCGGACGGAGCGCAGGAACCGGAACGTACTGCCTGTACGTGAGGATTCCGGGCACCGCCCAACGACGCATGTGGGCCGCGCAGTAGCAATTACTTCTCGACAACGGCGAACAGGTCGTCTTCCTTCATGACCAGCAGCTCGTCGCCCTTGACCTTCACGGTCTGGCCCGAGTACTTGCCGAACAGGACGCGGTCACCGACCTTCACGTTCAGGGCGATCAGCTCGCCCTTGTCGTTCTTCTTGCCGGGGCCGACGGCCAGCACTTCACCTTGATCGGGCTTTTCAGCGGCGTTGTCGGGGATCACGATGCCGGAGGCGGTCGTGGTTTCGCTTTCGATACGCTTGACGATCACGCGATCGTGCAGGGGGCGAAGGTTCATTGCATTGCTCCTGTTGATTGACAATAAAAAGCCGGATGAGAAGGCGCCCGCACTGCGGACGCCGCCAAACTTCCTCGTGACAAGCACCTTGTTAGCACTCGTTTGAGGCGAGTGCTAATGATAGGGGCATTTGTGGCCGTTTCAAGACGCCCCCTGGCGGATGGGGGATTTTGGGGGAGGGAGGGTGCAGCGGCAGGCGGTCACTTTGCAGGGGTTGCGCCGACCCGATGGGGTCTCGTCGCCTGTTCACTGTCTCTGGTGGGAATGGACTGCTATTGAAAGAGTAGCTTTTGATGCAATACCAGAAAGCGCTGAACCCCATTAATCCAGTCAACTGTAACGCGGTCGTGGCGAGGGCGCCGTCTCCAGTGCCCAGCCTGTTCACCGCCGCTTCCAGGAGCTGGCCGGCGTCCAGCGTTGCGGCTTTCGGCTGCATCTGCAGCAGGTACTGCGTTTGCATCCGAGGCCGCACCGGGGGGGTGCGGGTTTCTCCGCGGGGCGCGGCGTGCGTGCCGCAGGCGCCGTCGCCTACAGTGCCGCATGGCCTTCCGCATGTTTTTGTGATCGAACGTACCCCATGAACCTTGCCCATTTGCTCCACCGCAGCGCCCAGCGCTACCCCGATCAACCTGCCGTGCTGCACGGCGACCAGGTGGTGCTGAGCTACGGCGCCCTGGGTGCCCGCGCGGCGGCCCTGGCGGCCTGGCTGCGTACGCAGTGCGGTGTGGAGCCGGGCGACCGCGTGGCCATCTACGCCGCCAACTGCCCGGAGTACCTGGAGGCGCTGCATGCCATTGTGTGGGCGGGCGCGGTGTCGGTGCCGGTCAACTACAAGCTGCATGCCAAAGAGCTGGCGCATGTGCTGGCCGATTCGGGTGCGCGCGTGGTGCTGGCATCGCAGGCGCTCGCTGCCGCCGTGCGCGAAGCTGGGGCATCGGATGCCGGCCTGCTGGTGCTGGGCTCGGATGCCTATGCCGCTGCCGTGCGGCATGCGCCCATGGAGGTTTGCGACCGCGCGCCGCACGATGTCGCCTCGCTGTTCTACACCTCGGGCACCACCGGCCGCCCCAAGGGCGTGATGCAGACGCATCGCAACCTGCTGGCCATGACGGCCTGCTATTTCACCGACGTGGACGACATCGCCCCGGGCGACGCCATGGTGTATGCCGCGCCCATGTCGCATGGCGCAGGGCTCTACAACTACGCCCAGGTGCTGCGCGGCGCACGCCATGTGGTGCCCGTGTCGGGCGGTTTCGAGCCCGCCGAGCTGGTGCAGCTGGCCGCCTCGGTGGGCCAGCTCACGCTGTTTGCCGCGCCCACCATGGTGCACCGGCTGGTCGAGCATGTGCGGGCCACGGGCGCGGAGGTGGCGGGCTTCAAGACCATCGTGTACGGCGGCGGCCCCATGTATGCCGACGACCTGCGCGCCGCGCTGGCCACCCTGGGCAACCGCTTCGTGCAGATCTACGGCCAAGGCGAAAGTCCCATGACCATCACCGCGCTCGCGCGCGCGCAGCTGGCCGACCGCCACCACCCGCGCTGGGCCGAGCGCATGGCCTCGGTCGGCGTGGCGCAGTCCCTGGTGGAGGTGCGCGTGGTCGATGCGGCCGGCCAGCCTGTGCCCGCAGGCGAGACCGGCGAGGTGGTGGTGCGCGGCGAAACCGTGATGCCCGGCTACTGGAACAACCCCCAGGCCACGGCCCAGACACTGCGCGATGGCTGGCTTTGCACCGGCGACATGGGGTGCCTGGACGGCGACGGTTTTCTCACCCTCAAGGACCGCTCCAAGGACGTGATCATCTCGGGCGGCTCCAACATCTACCCGCGCGAGGTCGAAGAAGTGCTGCTGCTGCACCCGCAGGTGCGCGAGGTGGCCGTGGTGGGGCAGCCGGATGCGGAGTGGGGCGAGGTGCCCGTGGCCTTTGTGGTGGGCAATGAGGGCGTGACCCCCGATGCGCTGGACGCGCTGTGCCTGGCGCACATCGCGCGCTTCAAGCGCCCTCGGCTCTACCGTTTCGTGTCCGCCTTGCCCAAGAACAGCTATGGCAAGGTGCCCAAGACGGCGCTGCGGGAGATGCTGGGTTAAAAGCCCGGCCTGCAAAGGCCAATGCGTGGGCCTACCATCGTGGCCTGCACTTTTCTGCGAGCCCGCCATGACCACCACCACCCTCAAGATCGATTTCGTCTCCGATGTCTCCTGCCCCTGGTGCATCATCGGCCTCAAGGCGCTGGAGCAGGCAGCGGATCGGCTCAAGGACGAAGTCGCGCTCGACCTGCATTTCCAGCCCTTCGAGCTGAACCCGCAGATGGTGCCCGGGGGCCAGGACATTGGCGAGCACCTGCAAGAGAAGTACGGCGCCACACCGGAACAGAGCCAGAAGAACCGCGAAGCCATTGCCGCCCGTGGGGCAGCGCTGGGCTTTACCTTCAGCATGGACAAGCGCAGCCGCATCTACAACACCTTCGATGCGCACCGCCTGCTGCACTGGGCCGAAGAAAAGGGCCTGCAAGCCCCGCTCAAGCACGCGTTGTTCGCGGCCTATTTCACCGATGGACAAGACCCGAGCAGCCATGAGGTGCTGGTGCGCGTGGCGGGCGAGGTGGGGCTGGATGGCGACGAGGCGCGGGCGCTGCTGGCGTCTGACCGCTATGCCGATGCGGTGCGCGAGCGTGAGCAGTTCTACCAGCAGCACGGCATCCACTCGGTGCCGGCGATCATCATCAACGAGCGCCACCTGATCTCGGGCGGGCAGCCGGTGGAGGTGTTCGAACAGGCGCTGCGGCAGATTGCGGCGCAGGGTTGATGGGAGGATTGGCTATTTAATCAATAGCTATTGGCGCTTGTTGATCAAGCGCTAGAGGCTTTCTCATGAGCGGTGGCGTGGGGCCGCCGATTCATTTGCGCAGCGGTATGGGCGTGGCGCGGTCCACCGGAACGGCGGTGACGCTGTTCTGCGGCGAACCGTCGATCAGCTTTTCCGAATAGGTCAGGTAGACCAGCGTGTTGCGCGCCGGGTCCACCATGCGCACGATGCGCAGGCGCTTGAACAGGATGGACATGCGCTCGCTGAACACCTCTTCCTGCTTCCTGAGCGGCTGGGGGATGCGGATGGCCCCCACCTGGCGGCAGGCGATCGAGGCTTCGGCGCGGTCTTCGGCCAGGCCCAGCGTGCCCTTGACGCCCCCGATGCGGGCGCGCGAAACATAGCAGGTCACGCCCTGCACGCCAGGGTCGTCGTAGGCTTCCACGATGATGTCGTGGTCGCGGCCAATCCATTGGAAGGCCGTGTCCACCGTGCCGATCCTTTCGCCCGATGCCGCCAACGCGGCGCAGGGCATAAGGGCACTGGCCAACAGCCCTGCCGCTGCCAAGGCCCGGCAGCGGATGTTCATCATGCTGCCACCCCGGCTTCGGCGCAGCGCCGGGCCAGGTGGGCGAGGGCTTCTTCCACCTGGTCCACCAGCACCAGGCACAGGTCGCCCGGTTGCAGGCGATCGAGGGCGGCGTCGATGGCGATGAACTCGCCGCGGATTTCCTCGACATGCTGGGTGCGCACGGCGCCGGCCAGGCCTTCGCGCAGCAGGGCCATCACTTCGCCGTCGCCGCGGCCCCGCTGGGCGGCGTCCTGGTAGAGGATCACGTCGTCAAAGGCGGCGCCCAGGATCACGGTCTGCTCGCGGATGTCCTCGTCGCGGCGGTCGCCGGCGCCGCTGATCACCACGCTGCGGCGCTTGGCGGGCAGGGCCTCGACGGCCTGCACCAGGGCGCGCATGGCGTCGGGGTTGTGGCCGTAGTCGGCGATCACCGTGGCACCCTTGAAATCCATGACGTTGAAGCGGCCCGGAGCGTTGTCGCTGTCGTTCACAAAGCCCGAGAGGCCGCGGCGGATGGTCTGCCAGGGCAGGCCGGCGCCCCAGGCGGCGGCCACCGAGGCCATGACGTTCTCGACCTGGAAGCCGATCTTGCCGTTGCGCGTGATGGGCACGTCGCGCAGGTGGATGGTTTCGCGCCACGAGCCTTCAGCGGCCACGATCGAATCGCCATCCACGTACACGGTGCGGTGGCCCTGGGCGCGGTGCGTGGCCATCACGGGGTGGTGGCGGTCTGCGGCGAAATAGATGATCTTGCCGGGGCAGGACGAGGCCATGGCGGCCACGATGGGGTCGGTGGCATTGAGCACGGCATAGCCGGTGGTGGCCACGTTCTGCACGATCACGCGCTTGAGCACTGCCAGGTCTTCCACCGTGGTGATGTAGTTCAGCCCCAGGTGGTCGCCCGCACCGATGTTGGTGACCACGGCCACCTGGCAGCGGTCGAAGCCCAGGCCTTCGCGCAGGATGCCGCCACGCGCGGTTTCGAACACGGCGGCGTCCACTTCGGGGTGCAGCAGCACGTTGCGGGCGCTCTTGGGGCCGCTGCAGTCGCCGCTGTCGATCTGGCGGCCGTTCACGTACACACCGTCGGTGTTGGTCATGCCCACGCGCAGGCCCTGGGCGGTGAACAGGTGGGCAATCAGGCGCGCCGTGGTGGTCTTGCCGTTGGTGCCGGTCACGGCCACGGTGGGAATGCGGCCGTCGTCGCCATGGGCGTAGAGGCGGTCCACCATGGCCTGGCCGACATTGCGCGGCTTGCCGTAGCTGGGCGCCAGGTGCATGCGCAGGCCGGGGGCGGCATTCACTTCGACGAAGCCGCCGCCCTGCTCTTCGAGGGGGCGCAGCACGGTCTCGGCGACCATGTCCACACCGCAGATGTGCAGGCCCACCATCTGGGCGGCGGCTACGGCGCGCGCGGCCACGGCAGGGTGCACGTCGTCGGTGACATCGGTGGCGGTGCCGCCGGTCGACAGGTTGGCGTTGTTGCGCAGGATGACGCGCTGGCCCTTGGGTGGAACGGAGTCGGGCGTCAGGTTCTGCATGGCCAGGCGGGCCACGGCGATGTCATCGAGACGGATCTTGGTGAGCGAGGTGGCGTGGCCTTCGCCACGGCGCGGATCCTGGTTCACGATGTGCACCAGCTCGCGCACGGTGCGTTCGCCATCGCCCAGCACCTGCGGGGGCTCGCGCCGGGCGGCGGCCACGAGCTGGTCGCCCACCACCAGCAGGCGGAAATCGTGGCCAGGCAAAAAGCGCTCGACCATCACGGTGCCGTAGTCGGCTGCGTTGCGGTAGGCCTCTTCGAGCTGGGCCCGATCGGTGATGTTGACCGTGACGCCCTTGCCCTGGTTGCCGTCCTGCGGCTTGACCACCACGGGCAGACCCACCTTGAGCGCGACTTCCCAGGCTTCCTCGACGGTGTCCACCGGCTGGCCCAGCGGCACCGGTACGCCGGCCGCGTGCAGCAGGCGTTTGGTGAGGTCCTTGTCCTGGCCGATGGATTCGGCCACGGCGCTGGTGGAGTCGATCTCGGCGGCCTGGATGCGGCGCTGCTTCGAACCCCAGCCAAACTGCACCAGGCTGCCGCGCGTGAGGCGCCGGTAGGGGATGCCGCGGGCCACGGCAGCATCGACGATGGCGCCGGTGCTGGGGCCCAGGCGTTCGTCTTCATCGAGCTCGCGCAGATTGGCAATAGTTGCTTCGGCATCGAATTCGCCCTGGCCCAGCGCGGCATTGATGAGGCGCTGGGCGTCCTCAAACGCCTGCCGGCCCACGGCTTCCTCGCTGTATTCGACAACCACCTGGTACACACCGGCATCGGTGGTGGCGGTGGTGCGGGCAAAGGTCACCGGGCAGCCGGCCTGGGCCTGCAGGGCCAGCGCCGCCGTCTGCAGCACATGGGCGAGCGAGACATCGCCGCTGCCGCCTTCGGGGTGCAGCATGCCGATGGCCGGAAACAGGGCCCGCAGCCGGGCTTCGAAACCGTCCATGCGGGCGATGGAGCGTTCGGATTCGGCGCAGGCCACCACGGCCTCGATGGCCATGTGGCGGCTCCAGAGGTTGGGGCCACGCAGGGCCCGGGTGCGGGATACATCCATGGAAGTGTCTTTCTGTGGTCCATCAGGGCTGGCTGGCCCCTGTCAGGTCGAGGGCGATGGAATCAACAACGGGTGGGCATCAGGTGGGCAGGGTGCTCACGGGCGGCAGCTCGGGCTCGAACGTCTTGATGCCGGCGCCGATGAGGTCGGGGGCAATGTCCAGCGCCCAGGCAGCGCCGATCGCGGCCAGCAGGGCATCGGTGTCGGGCACGATGGCGTTGCGCCCGAACGTGAGCTCGGACAGCGTGCCCAGCACATGTTCTGCGCTGCCGGTGGCCAGCACCACGTGCTGGTTGCGCAGCACGACGGCGCGCCCCTGGTTGCGGGCGCGGTGCTCCACGATGGCGGGCAGGCTGGCGTCCTGTGCATACAGCACCACATCGCCGTCGCACAGCGGGGCCAGGTCGGCCACCTGCGGATCGGCGGCGTTGAGCACGGCCGCGCCCCCCTCCAGCACCACGTCCACCTGCGTGCGCAGTACCTTGGTCATCTGCTCGCGGTTCTGGATGTCGAATTCGGCCAGCGTTTCCGCGCCCTCCATGTCGGTGACCACGCCCACCTGGCAGCGGTCGTAGGCCAGCCCGTCACGCAGGATGGTGCGGGCGTCGTTTTCGATCACGGCGGCCTGCACCATCTGGTTCATCAGCAGGCGGTGGGCCGCTTCCCAGTGGGCGCAGTCGGCCGCTTCCACGCAGCGGCGGTCCAGGAAGAGGCCGTCGCGGCAGGCCAGGCCGGTGTGCCGTCCGCTCAGGTGCAGCAGCCAGGCCACCAGGCGCGCGATGGTGGCGGTGCCCCGCGTGCCGGCCACACCCACCACCGGGATGCGTCCCACGGTGTCTTCGTCTTCGTGTTCTTCGGCGGGGAACAGATGCTCGACGATGGCCTGGCCCACAGGGCGGGGGGTGCCCACGGCGGGCTTGAGGTGCATGAGCAGGCCGGGGCCGGCGTTCACTTCCACAATGGCGCCGCCCTGTTCGTGCAGGGGGCGGGAGATGTCTTGCGCCACCATGTCGATGCCGGCGATGTCCAGGCCCACCACCTTGGCGGCCAACTGGGCGATGTAGGCCACTTCCGGGTGCACCTCGTCGGTGCAGTCCACGGCCACGTTGCCGTTGCGCTGGATCACCACCTGCCGTCCGGCGGCGGGCACCGCATCAGCGCTGAGGTCCTGGCGCTTGAGTTCCAGCTGCACCTTGGCGTCGGTCGCCACATCGATGATTTCGAGCGGGTACTCTTCTTCGTGGCCCCGGCGGGGGTCGGAATTGAGCTGGCTGTCGATCAGCTCGGTCACCGTGGACCGGCCATTGCCCGTGATGCTGACCACCTCGCCGCGCGCGGCGGCCACCAGCTTGCCACCCACCACCAGCAGGCGGTGTTCGTCGCCGGGAATGAAGCGCTCGACCATCACGTCGCTGCCCTCGGGGTAGGCCACATGGTAGGCCGCCGCGATGTCTTCCTGCTTGCGCAGGTCCAGCGTGACGCCGCGGCCATGGTTGCCGTCGGAGGGCTTGACGACCACGGGCAGGCCGATGTCCTCGGCGGCTTCCCAGGCCTCTGCGGGGCTGTTGACCACCTGGCCGTCCGGGATGGGTACGCCGCAGGCCTTGAGCAGGCTCTTGGTGAGATCCTTGTCGCTGGCGATGCCTTCGGCGATGGCGCTGGTGAATTCGCTCTCTGCCGTCCAGATGCGCCGCTGGCGGGCGCCGTAGCCCAGTTGCACCAGGTTGCCGTCGTTCAGGCGGATGTGGGGAATGCCGCGGTCCGTGCCTGCCGTCACGATGCAGGCCGTGCTGGGGCCCAGGTAGCGGTCATCGACCTCGGTGCGCAGCCGCGCCACGGCGGCCCGTACGTCAAAGGGTTCATCGTTGATGGCGGCCATCAGCAGGCGGTGCCCCTGGGCCAGCGCCACGCGGGCCACCTGTTCGTCGCGTGCCCGGAACACCATGCGGTAGACACCGCGCACCGACGTGCTGCGGGTCTGGCCGAAACCCGTGGGCATGCCCGACAGGTTGAGCAGCTCGATGACCACATGCTCCAGCACATGGCCGCACCAGGTGCCCTCCTGCAGGCGTTGCAGGAAACCGCCGCGCTCGCCCACGCCGCAGTGGTGTTCCTCCAGCGCGGGCAACCAGGCCGTGAGGCGGTCATTGAGCCCGGGGAGGGTGTTGGAGGGGTGGTCTTCCAGTACACCCAGGTCCAGCCAGACCTCCAGTGCCGGCCGGTAGGTCCAGATGTTGGGGCCGCGCAGGTAGTTGATGCGCAGGAGTTGGATATCGTCGATTTTTGCCATGTTTCGGAGCGGTTCAGGGGCACCGGGCGGGCCGGACAGGGAATGCAATTGTGCGCCCGGTTGGACGCCCGTTTTGCCGATCAAGGGGAGGAGGCGGTGCAGTTTGCGCTGGCACGCCGGGTTTCGGTCAAAATTCCAGCTCCTGCAACGCTTGTGGCTGTGTGTCGCCGACTGCAGAGAACCCAAACCTATGCAACATCACCATTCTGTGGACGCCTCCGGTGTCTTTTCTGGCCCCCAGGGGGCCGATTTGCGGGCCATGCTCGCTCCCCAAGAGAACGTGCTGGCCGCGTTACAGGTTGACCTGAGTGTCGAATTGCGCTTTGCCGCCGGCTGGGTGGTGGTGACTTCGGAGCGCATTCTGGCCTGCGACCCCGGCACTGCCGCCTGGCGTGCCTGGCCGCTGTCGAGCGGGTTGGCGCTGCGCATGCAGGACCACGGCGGGGTCGGCACACTGGAGCTGCAGGCCCCGGATGCGCGGCTGGCCCTCTGGCGCTTTACCCTGGCGCACCATCCCCAGGCCCTGCGCCTGGTGCAGCGCTTCGAGCAGGCGACGGCCCGCAGCCTGGCTTCGGGTGCGGCGCAGGACGAGGCCGATGAGCCCACCTGTCCGCAGTGCCACACCCCGCTGCCTCCCGACACCGAAGAATGCCCGGCCTGCGCGCGCGCCCAGCCCCCGCAGACTTCCACCTGGGTGCTGCTGCGGCTGTGGCGCTTCGCGCGGCCCTACCGCAAGCAGCTGGCGACGGGTTTTGCGCTCACGCTGGCTTCCACGGCGGCCACGCTGGTGCCGCCCTACCTCACCATCCCGCTGATGGACGACATCCTGATCCCGTTCCAGAACGGCCAGCAGATCGAGCCCGGCCTGGTGCTGCTCTACCTGGGCGGCCTGCTGCTGTCGGCCCTGGCCGCCTGGGGGCTGTCGTGGGCGCGCACCTACATCCTGGCGCTGGTGTCCGAGCGCATCGGCGCCGACCTGCGCACCACCACCTACGAGCACCTCTTGCGCCTGTCGCTCGACTACTTTGGCGGCAAGCGCACGGGCGACCTGATGGCGCGCATTGGCTCCGAAACCGACCGCATCAACGTCTTCCTGTCGCTGCACGCGCTCGATTTCATCACCGATGTGCTGATGATCTGCATGACGGCGGCCATCCTGTTTTCCATCAACCCCTGGCTGGCGCTGGTCACGCTGGTGCCGCTGCCCTTCATCGGCTGGATGATCCACACCGTGCGCGACCGCCTGCGCACGGGTTTCGAAAAAATCGACCGTGTGTGGAGCGAGGTGACCAACGTGCTGGCCGACACCATCCCCGGCATCCGCGTGGTGAAGGCCTTTGCCCAGGAAAAGCGCGAAGCCCAGCGGTTTCGCGACGCCAACCAGCACAACCTGGAAGTGAACGACAAGCTCAACAAGACCTGGAGCCTGTTCACGCCCACGGTGTCGCTGCTCACCGAAATCGGCCTGCTGGTGGTCTGGGCGTTCGGCATCTGGCTGGTGTCGCGCAACCAGATCACCGTGGGTGTGCTCACGGCCTTCATCGCCTACATCGGGCGCTTTTATGGGCGGCTCGATTCCATGAGCCGCATTGTCTCGGTCACACAGAAGGCCGCTGCGGGTGCCAAGCGCATCTTTGACATCCTGGACCATGTCAGCAATGTGCCCGACCCCGTCCAGCCGGTGAAACTGGCCCGCGTCGAAGGCGCCATCCAGATGCGCAACGTGGGCTTTCGCTACGGCAGCCGCGCCGTCATCAAGCACCTGGATCTGGACATCCGCCCCGGCGAGATGATCGGGCTGGTGGGGCACAGCGGCTCGGGCAAGAGCACGCTGGTGAACCTGATCAACCGCTTCTATGACGTGAGCGATGGCTCCATCCAGGTCGATGGGGTGGATATCCGCCGCTTCGCCGTGGCCGATTACCGCCGCCACATCGGCCTGGTGCTGCAGGAACCCTTCCTGTTTTTCGGCACGATTGCCGAGAACATTGCCTATGGCAAGCCCGATGCCTCGCGCGCGGAGATCGTGGCGGCCGCCCGCGCCGCCCATGCGCACGAGTTCATCCTGCGCCTGCCGCATGGCTACGACTCGCTGGTGGGCGAGCGCGGCCAGGGCCTGTCGGGCGGCGAGCGCCAGCGCATCAGCATTGCCCGCGCGTTGCTGATCGACCCGCGCATCCTGATCCTGGACGAAGCCACCTCGGCCGTCGATACTGAGACGGAAAAGGAAATCCAGAAGGCGCTCGACAACCTGGTGCAGGGCCGTACCACCATTGCCATTGCCCACCGCCTGTCCACCCTGCGCAAGGCCGACCGCCTGGTGGTCATGGACCGCGGCGAGGTGGTCGAGGTCGGGCCGCACGATGAACTCATGGAAAAGCAGGGCGCCTACTGGCGCCTGTACGAAGCCCAGGCCCGCCGCGCCGAAGAAGACGCCCAGGCCGCTGGCGTCATCATCGACAGCGGCCTGCTGCACCCGGCGCACCCCGCCGGCAATTCTTGAACCGGCCGGAAGCTGACCATGACGACATCCATTGTTCCGCTGCAACTGCACCGCAATTCCCATGGCCGCCTGGTTCTGACCCAGCCGGACGGCACCGTCCACGAGGGCGTGACGCCCGTGCGCGCGTTTCCGATCGCGGCGCCGTCCGAAGGCCTTTCGCTCGTTGGCCCGGATGGCCATGAACTGGTCTGGCTGGACCGGCTCGATCAGCTGCCCGAGGCGGCACGCCACCTGGTCGATGAAGAACTGGCCGTGCGCGAGTTTGTGCCCACTATCCACCAGATCGTTTCTGTTTCGAGTTTCTCCACGCCCAGCACCTGGACCGTCGAGACCGACAAGGGCCCGGCCCAGTTCGTGCTGAAGGCCGAAGAAGACATCCGCCGCCTGGGCGGACGCACGCGCCTGCTGATTGCCGCGGGCGATGGCATGCAGTTTCGGGTACCGGACACCACGGTGCTGGACCGGCCGTCCCGGCGTCTGCTGGAGCGCTTTCTGTAAAAGGCCGGCGCAAGCGGGCGGGGGCGGCAGCAAATGTGAGATGTATGGCCACCCCGTTCCCTCATGGTTTGGCGGGAGGGGTGCCCGATGCCACCTCTGCCTGTGCGGCCCGCTTGCGCTCGCGTTCGGCGCGGTGTTTGGCGGCAAAAACCTGCACTTCGGCGTACGAAACGAAGTTGTCGTGGTCGGTGTCGGCATCGTCAAAGGCGGCGGCCAGGCGGGGAAAAAGCACCACTTCGCTGCGGCTGAGCTTGCCGTCGCCGTTGAAGTCGAGCATCTTGAATTCCTGCATGGCCTTGATCTCGCCCTTGGACAGCGGGGCCTTGGCCGGGGCGCTGGCAGCCGCCTGCGCGGGCACGGCCGCCTCCGGCGGGTTGGCGAGTGCCAGGCTGCAGCCCAGGGCGGCCAGCAGGGCCAGTGGGATTTTCATGCGCAAAACTCCTCGGGTCGAACAGGGGTGATGTTGGCATATCTGCGGCCGCAAAGCCCATTTGCAACGCTGCGGGCGCAGGCTTTCACCGGGTGTTGCACTCTTTGGCAGGGCGTCCTGGTTGCATGCAGATGCCAGGCATGCCGGCATGCTCATCCGGCCGGCAGGGTGCCCTGGTTGGCGATGCCGCTGCTCACATGGCCTGCAGGCACATGGCGGGCCGCCGAGGTGACATGGCCGGTCTGGTCGTCAAAGAAAAAGTCGGGTTCGAACTCGCGCAGGAACTCGCCCTTGGGCATGCCACCCAGAAACATGGCTTCATCGACCGCGATCTGCCAGCTCATCAGCGTCTGGATGGCCCGTTCGTGCGCGGGCGCGCCGCGCGCCGTGACCAGGGCGGTGCGGATGCGCATGGACGGTGCGCCGCTTTGCTGCAGGCGGTGCAGGGCCGACAAAAAAGGTTTGAAGGGCCCGGGGGGCAGGGGCAGCAGGGCCTTTTCGACCTCGTGGGCCTGGAAGGCGTCGAGCCCGGAGGCCTGGAACACCCGCTCGGCCTCGTCCGAAAACAGCACGGCGTCGCCGTCAAAGGCGATGCGCACTTCGTGCGGGTGGGCCGCGCTGGCCTGGGCCGACTGCGTGGCCACCTGCGCCGCCGGGAAGCCCATGGCCAGGGCCTCGTTCACGTCGGCCGCGTTGGCCGAGAGAAACAGGTGCGCGCCCAGGGGCCGCAGGTAGCGAAACGGCGCCGCCCCCTGCGTGAAGACCCCGCGCTGCACCGACGCCAACCCGTGGGCCTTGGCCGAGCGGAACACGCGCATGCCACTGACCGGGTCGTTGCGCGACAGCACCACCACCTCCACCCGCTGCTGCGCGGGTTCGTTGAAGGCGAGCAGCTTCTTGACCAGCGAAAACGCCACGCCGGGCCGCGCCGGCTCATCCAGCCGGTCGAGCTGCAGCTGCATGTAGCCTTGGGGGTGCTCGGGGTCGAAGATGCGGTTTTCTTCTTCAAAATCGAACAGGGCGCGTGACGAGATCGCCACCACCAGCTTGTCGTCCAGGGTCACCGCCATGGATCCTCCTTGAAAGCCATCCATTCCACCACTCGCAGCCGTTGAAACAGGCGCGCCACAAGCCAGGGCCGCCGCGCAAGGGCCGCCCCGCCGCGCTGGCGGCGTCCCCCCTCCCGCATCGCGCAGCGAGGCGAGAGAGGGGGGGAAGGCGCGCAGCGCCTCAGGGGGGTGCACGTCATTTCACGAACTGGTTGAGCTGGATGATGGGCAGCAGCACTGCCAGCACGATCAGCATCACGATCAGGCCCATGGCCACGATGAGCAGCGGCTCCAGGATGGTGGCCAGCTGCATGGCGCGGCGCTGCACGTCGTTGGACAGCTGGGTGGCGGCGCGCTGCAGCATCACCGGCAGCTGGCCGGTCTGCTCGCCCAGGCGCGCAAACATGGCCAGCAGGCCGGGGAAGCGCTTTTTCTGCGCCAGTGCCGAGGCCAGCGGGGCGCCTTCGCGCACCAGCACCAGCGCATCGAGCGCGTCGGCGCGCAGGGCGCGGTTGTTCAGGGTTTCGGCGGCGGCCTGCAGGGCCTTGAGGATGGGCACTCCGGCGCTGGCCAGCATGGCCAGCGTGCTGGCAAAGCGCGCCGCGTTGTAGCCGCGCGCCAGCTTGCCCACCAGGGGCAGGTTCAGCCAGGCGGCGTCAAACTTCTGGCGCAAATGCTCGATTGCCAAGGCCCAGCGTGCGCCTATAGCTATCAAGACAACAGCAATCAGCATCAGCCAGCCATAGCTGCGCACCGCGGCGCTCACGGCCAACATGGCCACGGTCAGAAAAGGCAGGGCGCGCTTGGTGCCGGCGAACACGCTGGCCACCTGTGGCACCACGTAGCTCACCAGGAACAGCACGATCGCGATGGCGATCAGGGTGACGATGGCCGGGTACAGCGCCGCGCCCATCAGCTTGGCCTGCAGGGCCTGGCACTCTTCAAGGTCGTCGGCCAGGCGCTCCAGCACCAGGCCGAGGTTGCCGCTGTGCTCGCCCGCGCCGATCACGGCACAGTAGATGTCGGAAAACTCGCGCGGATGCTGGGCCAGCGCGCGGGCAAAGGTGGCGCCGGCGTTCACCTCGGCGCGCAAGGCCGCCACCAGATAGCGCTGGCGCTCGTCGTCGGCTTCCTCCGACAAGGCGGCAAGGGCGCGCTCCAGCGGCAGACCCGAGGCCACCAGCCCCGCCAGCTGGCGTGTCCAGATGGCCAGGGCCGAGGCGCCCAGCACCGGCCGCGTGAACAGGCGCTGCCCCAGGCCGGCGGGGGCACCATCGCGCGACTGGCCGGTCTGCACGGGCTCCACGCTCAGGGGCACCAGCGCCTGGGCTCGCAGCAGGCTGCGGGCCGACTTGGCCGTGTCGGCTTCCATCAGGCCCTTGCGGGTCTGGCCCTGGGCGTCCAGGGCTTCAAAAGAAAAAGCGGGCATGTGGGGGGTGAACCGGAGGGCTGTCAGGCGCCATAAGCCCGTGATGGTAGCCGCTGCCCGTGACGTGGCGCAGTCGGGGCGTCAGGCCATCGCGGCGACGGCCTGCGCCGCAATGTCCAGGGAGCGCAGGCGCAGCGCCGGGTCGAACACGTCGCTGACCAGCATGAATTCATCCGCACCCGTGGCCTGGTGCAGCTGGGCCAGGCCGGCGCGCACCGTGTCGGGCCCGCCAATCACGGCGGCGGCCAGAAAGTCGCCGATGGCGGCGCGCTCTTGTGGCTGCAGGCGCGCGGCAAAGTTCTCTATGGGTGGCAGCAGGCGGCGGCGGTCGCCCGTCAGGATGCCCAGCACGCGCTGGTAGGTGCTGCTGGCCAGGAACTCGGCCTCGGCATCGGTGGGCGCCGCGATCAGGGGCACGCCAATCACCACATAAGGCCGGGGCCACGCAGCGGACGGGCGGTACAGGTTGCGGTACAGATCGAGCGCCTGGTGCAGCAGGCGCGGCGCGAAATGCGAGGCAAAGGCATAGGGCAGGCCGCGTTCGGCCGCCAGCTGTGCCGAAAACAGGCTGGAGCCCAGCAGCCAGATGGGCACGTTGGTGCCTGCACCGGGCATGGCAATCAGGCGCTGGTCGGGTGTGGCCGGTGCCAGCAGGCGCTGCAGCTCGGCCACGTCCTGCGGAAAGTCGTCGGCGGTTTCCACGCGGCTGCGGCGCAGGGCGCGCATGGTGGCCGGGTCGGTGCCGGGCGCTCGGCCCAGGCCCAGGTCGATGCGGCCGGGGTACAGCTCGGCCAGCGTGCCAAAGGCCTCGGCCACCACCAGCGGCGCATGGTTGGGCAGCATCACGCCACCCGAGCCCACGCGGATGCGCTGCGTGCCGCCCGCAACATGCCCCACCAGCACGGCGGTGGCCGAGCTGGCAATGCCGGCCATGTTGTGGTGCTCGGCCAGCCAGTAGCGCGCAAAACCCAGTGCTTCGGCGTGTTGTGCGGTGCGCAGGGCGATCTGCAGTGCCTGGGCGACGGTGCCGCCTTCGCGCACGGCGACCAGGTCGAGCATGGAAAGGGCGGGGCGTTGGGCAGTAGTCATGGCCCGATTGTCGGCGCGCTGCGCCCTGGCTGCTGGCGGTGCTGCGGGATCCAGGTCTTGCGGCAAGGTCGTCGGCCGCCGATACGACGGAGCCGTCATTTTTTGGTAGCCAAAACATCGGGCGCATGCCGCCATGCATCCAACCAGGTGCTGTTGCTGCTCAAGGAACTGAAGCGTGGGCTCGAGCGCTGATTGGTGCGGATAATTGCTATTTTATTAATAGCTTTTGCGATTTTCTGCTAAGGCATACAGCCGATTTTTCCGTCGAAGATCAGACGACCTGCTCCAGCTGCCAGCCGGTTTCGCGGGCAATGTCCTGCAGGCGGTTCCCCGCCAGGGTGTAGTGGATTTCGGTGCCCGCAGGGGCACCCAGGGTGGGCAGCAAGGCGCGCAGGGCGTAGCGGGCGGCGTGCAGGTCGCAGGCGCTGATGTCGATGCGGATATGGGCCGGCGGCCGCAGTCCGTCGGGGCGCCGTTCACCCAGCGAATCACCCCAGCCCACCACCAGCCCCAGGTCCTGCGAGCGCAGCATCTGGTCGATGGCGTCCTCGCGGTGGTGCAAGGGGTCCGGGACATTGCGCCGGCCCACCGGAATTTTCACGAAGAGGAAGCCGGCGATCACCTCGGGCCGTGCGGGATGACAGGGTGAAGATGCGGGCGCCGAGGTGGGCACCGTGTGGGGCGCTGGGGCGGGTGGGTGGGCCATGGGGCTGATTTTAGGGACGCGCGGGCAGCAGGATGATTGCTCAAGGGATGACCTGCATAACTCCCTGCGGCCGATGATGGCGCGGCATCGGGCGCTCCACTGCGTTGCTTTTCTTGCCAATAGCCGAGCTGTTGGCGGCAATAAGACGCCTTGTGGCCCATCCCGATCCGCACGACCACCGACTCGCGAGGGTCATGCAGGTCATCCCAAGGTGCGCGGCACCGGGCCGCTTCAGTAGCTGCGCCCGCCCTTGTACATCGCGTGCTGGCGCCGCTGCAGCGTGGCCGCTTCGCCCTGCCGCGCCATGGCCGCGCCGGCGTGCGCGTGCGTGATGGCCATGCCGAGCGCATCGGCGGCGTCGGTGCCGGGCAGACCGGGCAGCTGCAGCAGGCGGCGCACCATTTCCTGCACCTGGGTCTTGGCGGCGCGGCCGTGGCCGACCACGGCCTTTTTCATCTGCAGCGCGGTGTACTCGGCCACGGGCAGGTTGCTGGCCACCAGGGCGGTAATGGCCGCGCCACGGGCCTGGCCCAGCAGCAGGGTGGACTGGGGGTTGACGTTGACGAAGACGATCTCGACGGTGGCCACGTCGGGCTGGTAGCGCGCCGCCACCTCGCTGATGCCGTCAAACAGCACCTTCAGCCGCCCGGGCAGGTCGCCCAGGGCCAGCGCGGTGGTGCGGATGGTGCCGCTGGCCACATAGCCCAGCCGGTGGCCGTCCACATCGATCAGGCCGAAGCCCGTGGTCTGCAGGCCGGGGTCAATTCCCAGAATTCTCATGTGTTGTTGAAGGAGTGGCTGCTACCGCTGGCCAGTCGCGTGGCGGGCATGGGGTGATGATACGGGCCGGGCGCAGTGCACCGAAACCAAATCCGGGACAATGCCCGCTTTTGTGCATACAGCCTTTGCAGGATTTTCATGACCGAAGCCACTTCCGCGCCCCCGCTGCCCGACCGCCTGTCCATCGACCCGCGCAGCCCGCACCATGTTGCCGCCGTGTTCGAGCACGACATCGGCATCCGCCTGAACGACAAGGACCGCTTCGATGTCGAGGAATACTGCATCAGCGAAGGCTGGGTCAAGGTGCCTGCGGGCAAGACGCTCGATCGCAAGGGCAAGCCGCTGCTGATCAAGCTCAAGGGCAAGGTGGAAGCGTTCTACCGTTGATGGCCATCCCGCCACGGCGGCCGGGCGCAACGCGGCCCGTGCAACCCGCGCCATGACTGCGGCGCTGGAGCCGGCATCGGTCCGTCCCTGGGTCGTCCACTGCGATGGCAGCGCCATGCCCAACCCTGGCCGCATGGGGCTGGGCGTGGTGCTCTGCGCGCCCGACGGCACCCGCCACACCTTTGCCCAGGCCACGCACACCACGGGCTGCAACAACGAGGCCGAGCTGCGGGCCCTGCTGCTGGCCTTGGCTGAGTTGCAGGCGCGTGGGGCCAGCGCACTGCAGGTGCACAGCGACAGCAGCATCCTGGTGGAGCAACTCGGCGGCACGCCCGTGGTGCCGATTGCGCGGCTGCAAGACCTTTTTGACCAGGCGCGCCGCCTGCTGCAGACCTTCGGGCCGGTGCAACTGCAGTGGGTTCCGCGCCACCGCAATGCCGAGGCCGACGCCCTGGCCCGCGCCGCGCTGGGGTTGGCTCCCAAGCTGCCCGCGCGGCCTATCGGCCAGCGGCGCAAAAAGTAGGCGTTCGCCGGGCCAAGGATCAAGGCAGCTCGGCACTGCCCATGCGCGCCAGGATGGTGCGCGTGCGCCCTGCCAGGTAGGCCGAGCCGGGGGTCTTCTCGAAGCGCTTGGGCGCGGGCAGCATGACGGCCAGGCGTGCGGCCTCCTGCGGCGACAGGCGCGCGGCCGGCTTGCGGAAGTAATGCTGGGCCGCGGCCTCGGCGCCAAACACGCCATCGCCCCATTCCACGCTGTTGAGGTAGATCTCCAGGATGCGCTGCTTCGGTAAAAGTTGCTCCAGCAGCACGGTCAGCACGAACTCCTGGCCCTTGCGCAGCAGCGTGCGCTCGCCCGAGAGCAGCAGGTTCTTGGCCAGCTGCTGGGTGATGGTGGAGCCGCCCCGTATCCTGGGCGTGCGCACGGGCTTGTCGGGCGCGCGGGCCTGGGCCCGGGCGATCTGCGCCTCGGCCTGGGCGTTGCGCTCCCAGGCTTTTTCGATGGCGTTCCAGTCCACGCCGTCGTGGGTGACGAAGCTGCCGTCTTCGGCCGCAATCACGGCGCGTTTGAGGTGGTCGGAAATCTGGGCGTAGGGCAGCCACTGCTGGCGCCAGCGCACATCGCCCTTGCTGGCTACCTGCGCCCAGATCTCGGAGCGCTGGAAGGTGGTGGATTCGGGGTCGACCCAGGCCATCAGCGCGATGCGCGCCACAAAAAACAGCTGCAGGGCCACCAGGGCCAACACCACCAGGCCCAGCCAGCGCAACAGGGCTTTCATGACCGTGGCCCGCTCACGCAGCGGCCTGCAGTTCGGCCAGCACCTGGGCCGATGGCGGGCGCACGCCACGCCACAGGGCAAAGGCCTCGGCGGCCTGTTCCACCAGCATGCCCAGGCCGTCGCGCGGCACGGCGCCATGCTGGCGGGCCCAGTCGAGAAAACCCTGCGCCGCCGGGCCGTACATCATGTCGTAGGCCAGGCTGCCGGGGCGCAGCACATGGGTGGGCACGGGAACGGAGTCACCGCTCAGGCTGCTGGCCGTGGCATTGATGATGAGGTCGAAATCGGCGTCCAGCGCCTGTGGAGTAAGCGCCAGAAGCTCTGCCTTTTGCAGCAGTGCCAGGTCGGCATGGGCCTGCACCAGGGCCTGCGCCCGGGCCAGCGTACGGTTGGCCACGGTGACATGGCGCACGCCCGCCTGCAGCAAGGGGCCCAGCACGCCGGCTGCGGCGCCACCGGCGCCCACCAGCAGCACGTCGCGCCCGGCCAGCGGCAGGCCCGCGTTGCGCGTGATGTCGGCCACCAGGCCCAGGCCGTCGGTGTTGTCGGCGTGGATGGCCTGTCCGTCAAAGACCAGGGTGTTGGCGGCGCCCGCCCGCTGCACGCGTTCGCTGCGCGTGGTGGACAGCGCGGCGGCTTCGAGCTTGAAAGGCACGGTGACATTGCAGCCGCGCCCGCCGCGGGCCATGAAGTCGCGCACGCCCTGGGCAAAGCCGCCGATGGGCAGCAGGCAGCGTTCGTACACCAGGTGCTCGCCGGTCAGTTCGGCAAAGCGGGCGTGGATGGCGGGCGAGCGGCTGTGCGCCACCGGGTTGCCCATCACGCAATACAGGTCATCGGAAGAACTCATGGAGCGCGGTGTGAAGGATGGAATGCGGGCGGGGCGCGATTGTCTCCCCGGTGCCGCAGGCCGGTGCTCAGGGGGTGCGGCCTTCGGGGTCGGTTTCGAAGTTGGTGGTCAGGGTCTGGTCGCGTGTGAACTTGAAGCGCGCCACCATGGCGATCTGGTCGGCCTGGCGGCGCATCTCGGCATTGAAATGGCCGAATGGGCCGGAGGCCCGCGCGATGGCCTCGGCCTGCCGGTCCAGCGTGCGATTGCCCGAACCCTGCACCACCTCGGTGGCCAGGACGCGGCCATCGTGGTTGACGGTGATGATCATTGTCAGCTCGCCATAGAGCTTCCTGCCGCCTTGCTCGGGGAAGTTTTCTGTGCCCTTGTCCTCGACCTTGCTGCGCAGGGCCGAGTAATACACCGCGTAGGCCTCTTCGCGCGTGGCGGGGCTGATGTAGCGCTTCTTGGGGCGTGCGTTTTCTTCGTTGATGCGCTTTTCGATCTCGGCCAGCAGCTTGACGAGCTGGCGGCGCTTTTCCTCTTCGGCGGCCTGGCTGCCACTTTGGCTGGGCTTGCGCGGATCGGGCAGGGGCAGCGCGGCGATCTGTTTGCGCAGCTGGGCCAGCAGCTGGTTTTGCTGCTCTTGCAGGGTGTCCAGCCGGCGCTGCGATTCCTCGAAATCGTCGCCTACGGCCGTGAGCGCCGAATACGGCAGGGGACTGGTGGCGCGGCCCTTGTTCGCCTCACCGCCCCCGGCCATGTTGGCCTGGGCGATGGCCTGCGCCTTGTCGGGCCGTTCGTTGGACTTGGCGTTGACCAGGATGACTTCGAGCGGCGTGTCCTGGAACACGCGATGGAAGCCCTCGGGGTCGATGAAACGCACCGACAGCAGTGCCGCATGCAGCGCCACCGACAGGCCCAGCGTGAGCTGCAGCGTGGTGAAGCGGGCGAGGAAGGAAGATGTTTTCATCGCCGGGCCGCCCCAAGATGAAAAGCGGCCCCCTCGGGGGGCAGCGACCACACGGAGTGGGGAGCGTGGGGGTTATTTTTCATCGCCGGGCCGCCCCAAGATGAAAAGCGGCCCCCTCGGGGCTGAGGGCTGCGGCTCCAGGCCTGCCGGCGCAGGACTGGACAGCACGAAGAGGTGACGCCTCTGGCGTCACCGCGGCCTGCAAGGCCAGCGACCACACGAAGCGAGGGAGCGTGGGGGCCATGTTCACGGAGCAGGATTATCGGTGCTGGCGGTGCCGTTGGTGTCGGCCTCGTTCACATCGACGGCAATGGCGATGGGGCCGGCCACGGCCGCGTCGTCATCGGTGTCGTCGGCATCTTCCACCGGGCCGTCGTCACTGGTGTCGTCGGGATCGTCCAGGCGCTCGATCACGGTGCCGTGCAGATCGAGCGTGATCTCGTCCACCTCGCCGAGCTTGACTCTGAGGCGTGCGCCGCGCGGCAGGTTCTGCGCGCCCAGCACGGGGAAAACCAGCGGCAGCGTGTCGGCGCGCACCAGAAAGCTGCCGCCCGGCCCTTCCTTGAAGACGGTGGCGTTGAGCTCGGTGATGCCGTTCTGCTCCAGGTATTGCAGCGTCCAGAAACGCTCCATGCCGGCCTGGTAGCCGTTGTAGGCGCTGTAGGCTGCGTCAAAGCTGCTGATGATGGAGAACAGCTCCGCGTCCTTGGGCTTGAAGGGGGCCGCCAGGGCCGCCGTCCTGCCGTTGCGCACGCAGGCAATGATCTGCCATTGGTTCACCAGGTCCACATAGCGGCGCAGCGGCGAGGTGGCCCACGAATACGCCTTGACGCCAATGCCAGCGTGCGGCAGCGCCTTGGTGCCCATGCGCACCTTCACGCCCGGCGCCATGCTGGCCTGGCTGCGGTAGATGCCGGGCACGCCGTGCTCGGCCAGCATCAGGCCCCAGGTGCTGTTGGCCACGATGGCGGCCTCGGCCACGATCAGGTCCAGCGGTGCGCCGCGCTGGCGCGTGGTGATCTGCACCTGTTCGCTGCCATCGGGCTCGGCCTTGTCGTTGCCGACCAGCTTGAAGTTGTAGTCGGGCCGGTTGAAGTTTTCGGGCTTGCCGCGCACCACTTCGCGCTGGGCCTTGAGGGTTTGGGCCAGTCGGTGCAAAAACGACAGCTGATCGCGCACATCCAGCAATCGCTGCGGGGTGTTTTCTATCTCAATGGCCGGGTCGGTCAGCCAGGCTTCTGTGACGATGTGGTCGAGCTGGTCGTGGCGCAGGTTGGCCACCACGGGCACGCGTTCGAGCTTGGTTTCGGTACCCGTGATCGCGAGCGTGGCTTCGTCCACCGTGACATACAGCGATACAGCCGGGTTGGCGCGGCCTTCGTCCAGCGTGTAGATCTGCACCACCTCGTCGGGCAGCATGGTGATCTTGTAGCCGGGCATGTAGACGGTGGACAGGCGGGTGCGGCCCAGCTGGTCGAGCGGCGTGCCCGGCACGATGGCCAGGCCCGGCGCGGCGATGTGGATGCCCACCACCACGCTGCCCGTGCCCAGGCCCTGCACCGACAGCGCATCGTCGATCTCGGTGGTCTGCGAGTCGTCGATGGAATAGGCCTGCACGGGCGCCAGAGGCAGGTCGGCCGGCGGCTGCGGCGCGGTGAGCTGCGGGAAACCCGTGCCCTTGGGGAAGTTGTCGAACAGGAAGCGCTTCCAGTGGAACTGGTAGGCCGAATCGATGGCGCCGGCCTTTTGCAGCAGGTCGAGCGGCGCCAGGTGCGTGGCGCGGCTGGCCTCGACCACGGCCTTGTATTCGGGCGCGTTCTTGTCGGGGCGGAACAGGATCTTGTAGAGCTGCTCGCGGACGGGCTGCGGGCATTCGCCGCGTCCCAGCGCCTCGGCCCAGTCGCTGATCTGCTGCACGATCAGCTTTTTCTTCTCGATGGCGGCCAGGGCCTGCTGCAGGATCTCGGCGGGCGCCTTCTTGAAGCGGCCCTTGCCGGCGCGGCGGAAGTAGTGCGGTGCCTCGTGCAGGGCAAACAGCGCGCCGGCCTGCTGGGCCAGCGTGGCGTTGTCCGAAAAATAGTCGCGCGCCAGGTCGGCAAAGCCGAAATCCTCCTCGGGTGCGAACTCCCAGGCCAGCGGCAGTTCGATGGTCTGGGCCACGGCCTGCGCCTGGGCCATCAGCTCGGACGGCGCGGGTTTTTCAAATTTCAACAGGAGGTTCGCGGCCTTGACCTTGACCCGCTTGCCCGAATCGAGCTCGACTTGGGCCGAGCTTTCGGCTTCGGACAGGATGCGACCGGCCATGAACTTGCCGGCTTCTTCAAACAATGCGTGCATGGGCGGCATTCTCCCATGGGCGCCGGGGGGTGTTTTTCAGATCCCCAGCACCCGCCCGGGCGCAAACGCCTTGTTCTCCACCACCCCCTGGGGGGCATAGCCGCGCGGGTTGGCCACGACACGCGTGGCGCCCACCGGGTAGTCGAAGCTGTCGTGCACATGGCCGTGCAGCCACAGCCGGGGCTGCCAGCGCAGGATGCGCGCCTCCAGGTCGGAGGCAAAACAGGCGTTGAAGGGCGAGCCGAAAAACCGCGAGAAGGGGCGTGGGGCGGCGCCCCTGCCGGCGACAGGTGCTTGTCACCTTTTGGGGCCAACGGGCGTCCAATGACCAGGAACGAGCAAAAACCGACAAACCCAAGAGGCATGCCATGCACCCACCCCCATCGGAGCCCGTAGCGCGGGCGACCTGCGATCCATGCTCTGACGATGAACTGATCGAAGGGGCCTTGCAGGGCGAGCAATCCGCCTTCGAGACCATCATGCGCCGGCACAACCGCCTGTTGTTCCGCGCCGCGCGCGGGGTGGTGTCCGACGATGCCGAGGCGCAGGACGTGGTGCAGGAGACCTACCTGCGCGCATTCACCCGGCTGCAGGATTTTCGGGGCGGCGCGGCGCTGGGCACCTGGCTGGCGCGCATCGCCATCCATATTGCGCTGGATGCACTGCGCAAGCGTGGTCGCTCGGTGCCGTCCGTGTCCATGGATGGCGTGCAGGACGAGGACCACGAAATTTCACCGGAGTACATGATGTCTTTGAGCGCCCCCCCGAGCCAATCGCCCGAGGCGGCCCTGGCACGCGGCGAGCTGCGCGGCTTGCTGCAGTCGGCCGTCGAAGGCCTGCCGCCGCTCTACCGCAGCGTCTTCATTCTGCGCGCGGTGCAGGAGATGAGCGTGGATGAGGCGGCGTTTTGCCTGCAGGTGAGCCGTGACGTGGTCAAGACCCGTTACCTGCGGGCCCGCTCGATGCTGCGCGACGCGCTGGGCGCGCAGATCGAGGCGCATGCCGAGAGTGCCTTTCCCTTTGCGGGCGCACGCTGCGACCAGGTGGTGCGCAACGTCGTTTCCGAGCTGCAGCAGCGCGGGTTGATTGCGCGGCGCTGACAGATCGTTCCTTGTTTTCACCACCCCAGGAGAACACCATGAAGAATATTTTTATGGACATGCCCTCGCAGGCCCTGTTCCTTGTGCGCCGCCGGGCCATGTTCCGGTCGGGCGCTGCGGTGCTGTCGGCCGGTGCCGTGGCCCTGCTGGGCGGGCGTGACGCGCTCGCGGCGGGCACCAAGATGGGCGCCAGGGACCTGGAGGCCGATGTGCGCATCCTCAACACCGCCCTGGGCGCCGAGCGGGAGGCCGTGGCGGCCTACCAGGTGGGCGCCGAAAGTGGCCTGCTGAGCAAGGCCGTGCTGCCGGTGGCTCTGCAGTTCCAGGGGCACCACAAGGAGCACGCGGCCGCCATCGAGGCCACGGTGCAAAAGCTCGGCGGCAAACCGGTGGCAGCCAAGGACAAGTACGCGTTCCCGGTGGAAAAACTCAAGGCCGAGGCCGATGTGCTGCGCTTTGCCGCGGGCCTGGAGCGGGGCGCCATCTCCGCCTACCTGGGCGCCGTGCCCCTGTTTGCCGACCGCGCGCTGGCGCAGGTGGCCGCCAGCATCCTGGGCGATGAGGCCATGCACTGGGCGGTGCTGCGCCAGGTGCTGGGCGACAACCCCGTGCCGTCGGCCTTCATGTCATGACACCGCGCCATGCTCCAGCCGCCCTGTGGCTGGCGGCCGGCCTGCTCGCGGTGGGCGCCAGCGCGGCACCCGACCCGGCCGCCCTGCAGCGCGGCGAGCAGGTCTACGCGCGCTGCGCCGCCTGCCACGCCATCGAGGGCCACCGCACGGGGCCGCAGCATTGTGGGCTGTGGGGGCGCCGCGCGGGCACCGCGCAGGGCTACAGCACCTATTCCAAGGCGCTGCGCGACAGCGCCATCGTCTGGGACGAACGCTCGCTCAATGTCTTTCTGAAAGACCCGATGAAGACCGTGCCCGGCACGGCCATGGGCTACGCCGGTGTGAAGGATGACGGCGAACGCGCTGATCTCATCGCCTGGCTCAAGGAGGCCACGCGCCCGGGCAAGGCGTGCCAGCTCTTGCCCTAGGCAGCTTTGCCACCACAAGCACACATTTGAAATGCGCAGCGCTGCCTGGCAGCGCCGCAGGGGCAGGGTTTGCCAAAACCTTGGTGGACAGGGGAAATGCACATGAAACCCGCACCCATTTCCTTGCGCACCGCCCGGGCGCTGCGTGCAGTGAACACCTTGCGCCTGCTGCGCCTGGCCGGCCCGCTGGGCCAGGTTGCGGCCGTGGCGGTCGCCTGCGGGGGCGGGTCTTCGGCGGACAGTGCCGACGCGACCCAGGCCGCGCTCAACAGCTGGGGCCGGGCAAGTTCGATCCGCGCCACAACGTGGACGGCCTGAGCAAGCCGATCGTCATTCCGCCGGCCTACGGTCTGGCGGGCATCCACCGCATCACCTTCAGCAGAGACGGCGATGGCATCGCCTACTGGAACCGCTAGGTGGCGGTGGCCGAGATGGGCGGGCAAGGGACGGAGACCGAGCCGCGCCTGAACCTCCGCACCACACATGGCACCGAGGATCTGGTCTCGGCCAAGCTGCCAGCCCTGCAGGCGGTACCAGCTGTCGCTGGGTGCGCCACGGGCCCCGGCGGGCAGCTTCGGCCCGGCGGCCGCCGAGCGCGGGCGCATCGTGTTTGAAGGTGGCGGCAAGTGTGTGGCCTGCCACAGCGGAAGCCGTTTCACCGATGCCAATACCCGCTTGCACCCACCAGGTGATTCCATGGCGGAGCCTGAAACCCCGAGCTATGCCTCCCGGTCGGCGACCAAGCTGTACCGTACGCCGCCCTTGAAAGGGGTCTGGCAGCACGCCCCTTGCTTCCACGACGGCTCGGCCGCCACCCTGGACGATGTGGCGCAGACCTACAACACCCGGCAGAGCCTGGGCCTCAGTGCCCAGGATGTGGCCGACCTGGCGCAGTACCTGAAATCGCTGTAGCCGCAGGAGGCGGCCCATGGCATGAATGCACCGGAAAGATCCGGCTAACCGATAACCAGGTCGGTGCAGGCCCGCGGGCCTGGACATCGATACGGTGGGCGGCTGTGGGCGCGATTGCACTGCGATCGCACGGGGCCGTGCAAGAGATTGCGCCCGTCCCGGGTGCGCGCAGCCATGCTCGACCATGGGGTTGGCGGGCGCCAGCCTGCCGACCCGCCCCTATGATCCATGGCTTTTGCATGAAGACTTGGGTTCATTGAAATGCGTCTGGATGCCGTTGCCGCACCGCTGGCCCTGCTGGCAGTGGCTGTGCCGTTTCTGTTCTCGTACCCGCAGCCCCCATCCTCCAATTTCTGGCCCCTGGCGGCGGCGGGGGGTTGCGCGGCCGTGCTGGCCCTGCTGGCGCTGCGCCGCACTGGGTGGCTGCGCCGCGTGCCGGACGCAGCCCTGGCGCCGGATGGCCGTGCTTTCCTGGCAGCGCAGCTGGCGGTGGGCCTGCTGCTGGCGGCCTTGCTGGCCAGTGTGGTCGGCTTGCTGCAGTACTTTCTGGGCGACCCCGGGCTGTCGCCGTGGGTGCAGCCCTCCACGCCCGGGCAGGCCATCGGCAACCTGCGCCAGCGCAACCAGCAGGCATCGCTGATGAGCCTGGGGGTGTGGGCGCTGCTGTGGGTGGTGGCGCAGGTGCAGGCGCGGCTGGAGTCTGGTCGCGCAGCGCCGGCCACGCCTGTGCAGCAAGCCTTGCTGGGCGGCGGGCGCATGTGGCCGTCGTGGCTGGTGGGCCTGCTGGTGGTTGCGGCGCTGGCGTTGCTGGCGGCGGGCAGCGCGGCTACGGCATCGCGCACCGGGGCGATGCAGTGGCTGCTGATGGTGGCGCTGCTGGTGCTGTGGCGCGGCACCGGCGGGCGCCTGGCGGTGGGCCTGGCCCTGGTCGGGATGCTGCTGTATGCCCTGGCCGGCTGGATACTGCCGGTCCTGTTGCTGGACTGGACGGGGTTTGCCACCGAGGGTGTCTTCACCCGCCTGGGGGGTGAAACGCAGACCTGTGGCAGCCGGCGGGCACTGTGGTCCAACGTGCTCTACCTGATTGCCCAGAAGCCCTGGACGGGCTGGGGCTGGGGCGAGCTGGACTATGCGCACTACATGACGCTGTTTCCGGGGGAGCGCTTTTGCGCGCTGCTCGACAATGCCCACAACCTGCCTTTGCATCTGGCGGTGGAGCTGGGCCTGCCGGTGGCGGCCATCGCATGCGGCGCCGTGCTGGCCGGGGTGGTGCGCGCGCGGCCTTGGGCGGAAACGGATGCGGTGCGCCAGCTTGCCTGGGGGGCGCTGGCCATCATTGGCTTGCACAGCATGGTGGAGTTTCCCCTGTGGTATGGGCCTTTTCAGCTGGTCACGGTGCTGGCGCTGGCGCTGCTGTGGTGGCGGGCGCTGCTGGGCTGGGTGCGTTCTCCGGTGCTGGTGGCCAGCGCTGCGGTGGCCCTGGTGGCCGTGTGCGGGGTGGGCGCGGCCGTGGCGTGGGATTACTACCGCGTCAGCCAGCTTTACCGCCCCATGGATTCCCGGCTGCCGGCCTACCAGGGCAACACCCTGGCCAAGGTGTCCAACACCGTGCTGTTCACCAACCAGGTGGATTTTGCGTTGCTGACCACCACTGCGCTGACCCATGAGAACGCCCAGCAAGTGCATGCGCTGGCCACGGAGCTGCTGCATTTTTCTCCCGAGCCCCGCGTGATCGAGAAGCTGATCGAAAGCGCGCTGCTGCTGGGGAGGGACGGCGAGGTGGCATTCCAGCTGCTGCGTTACCGCGCAGCCTACCCCGAGGACCATGCGCGCTGGGCGAGCGCCCAGCGACCCGTTCCGCCAGTTCAGCAGTGAGCCTTCGGCTTACGCCAGTTGCAGAAACTGCGCCACGGCCGGCAGATGGTCTTCGAAGTTGCTGAGCGCATGGTCGCCGCCTTCGAGCAGCGTCAACCGGGCGTCGGCGTAGCGTGCCACCATTTCCCTCCAGTCCAGCACCTCGTCGCCCTTGGCGATGATGGCCAGTTCGGGGCCCACGGGCAGGGGGCGATCAGCGGCCAGCGCCTGCAGCTCGGCAATGTATTCCGGCAGGAAGAAGAAGCGTTCTGCCGGGTCATGCCATGCCGTTTGCTCGCCGATATGGCGTGCCAGGTCCCGTGCCGGGTCTACGGCAGGGTTCAGCAGGACACTGGGGCAACCCGTGTGCCGCGCAACCCAGCTGGCATAGAAGCCTCCCAGCGAAGAGCCCACCACGGCCATCGAGGCGCGCGGCCAGGCAGCAATGCCTTGCGCCACCAGGGCCATGGCCGCGCGGGGCGAGGGCGGCAGCTGGGGGCACCACCAGTGCACCGCGGGATGGTGCTGGGCCACGTAGGCCTCCATCAGCCGGGCCTTGGCTGACTGGGGGGAGGAGCGAAAACCGTGCAGGTACAGCAGGTGCGTGGTGGTCATGGGGCTCTCGGTGCGGGGGGACTGGCGGGGCAATGACTGCCTTGGGCGGGTGCAGCGCCAGCCTGTGTCCCAGGGGGCACGCCGTGCGGCCCCCGGTTTTGCCAGCGCACACCACGTCCAATTTTGCCCCGCTTTCCACCACCCACCGCCGGGTCCCGGGGGCCGTGGAGCCGCTGTCCCCCGTGCTGGGGCGGGGTGCGCACACCACGGTGTGGCTGGCGCTCCATCCTCCGCCGGCAGCGCCAGGTGGCCATCTGACGCGGCCTGCGTTGACCGGGCAGCCCTGGCGGGGGCCGATAATTGCGCCATGGCCGCCGTTTTTGACAAACCCTCCCTCACCCAGCGTTTCGTACCCCTGTTTCAGGGGTTTGACTGGCCGCTCGTCCTGGTGGTGGCGGTGCTGGCCGGCGCCGGGCTGCTGGCCATGTATTCGTCGGGGTACGACCATGGTTCGCGCTTCATGGACCATGGGCGCAACATGTTGATTGCGGCCGCCATCTTGTTCATGGTGGCCCAGGTGCCACCACAAAAGCTCATGGCCTTGGCCGTGCCCCTCTACGTCGTGGGGGTGGCGCTGCTGGTGGCGGTGGCGCTGTTCGGCATCACCAAGAAAGGCGCCCAGCGCTGGATCAATCTGGGCATCGTCATCCAGCCCAGCGAAATCCTCAAGATCGCCATGCCGCTGATGCTAGCCTGGTGGTTCCAGAAGCGCGAGGGGCAGTTGCGGCCGCTCGACTTTGCCGCGGCCGGGCTGCTGCTGCTCATTCCCGTGGGCCTGATCATGAAGCAGCCCGACCTGGGCACCTCGCTGCTGGTGCTGGCGGCGGGGCTGTCGGTGATCTTTTTTGCCGGCCTGTCATGGAAGCTGGTGCTGCCCCCGGTGTTGCTGGGCGCCGTGGGCATCGTGCTGCTGGTCTCCCTGGAGCCCCAGTTGTGCGCTGAAGGCGTGCGCTGGTCGGTCCTGCACGACTACCAGCAGCAGCGCATCTGCACTTTGCTCGATCCCTCGCGGGATCCGCTGGGCAAGGGATTCCACATCATCCAGGGCATGATTGCGATTGGCTCGGGCGGCATCTTTGGCAAGGGCTTCATGGCGGGCACGCAGACCCACCTCGAGTTCATTCCCGAGCGCACCACCGACTTCATCTTCGCCGCCTTTTCCGAAGAGTTCGGCCTGGCCGGCAACCTGTTCCTGATCGGGTGCTTCTTGCTGCTGGTGTGGCGCGGGCTGGCCATCGCGGTGGGCGCAACGACCCTGTTCGGGCGGCTCATGGCAGGGGCAGTGTCGATGATCTTCTTCACCTATGCCTTTGTGAACATGGGCATGGTCAGTGGCATCCTGCCCGTGGTGGGCGTGCCGCTGCCGTTCATCAGCTACGGCGGAACGGCCATGGTCACGCTGGGGCTGGCGCTGGGCATCCTGATGTCGGTCGCCCGGGCCCCGCGCATCGATCCCAAGGATGCCCGGCCGGCGCTGTGAGGAGGCGTCCGGCTGCCCATTGCGCTGCGGGGGGCTTGCGGGTACAACCCGGTTGCCAACCGTGCTTTGGCATTAATCCGGAGGTGCTTCCCATGGCGTCAAGGTTTGAGCTGAAAAAATCCAAGAACGACAAGTTCGTCTTCAATCTGCTGGCGGATAACGGAAAGGTCATTTTGACCAGCGAACTCTACGACTCCAAGGCCAGTGCGCTCAACGGCATTGAATCCGTCAAGAAGAATGCTCCCGACGATGGACGCTTCGGGCGGCTGAGCGCCAAGGATGGATCACCCTATTTCACGCTCAAGGCGGGCAATGGCCAGGTCATCGGCCAGAGCCAGATGTTTTCCGGCGAAAAGGCCCGCGATGACGGCATCGAATCGGTCAAGAGCAACGCCCCCGGGGCGGTGACAGACGACCAGACGGTGTGATTGCCAGGCAGCGGTGGGGCGCGTACCGCGTGGGTTGCGCCCCTGCCCCGTGAAGGGCATGGCGGCGCGCCTAAAATGCCCGCATGTCCTCACGCTCCCCCTCTGCCGCGCCACAGCGCGCGTCCACCCAGCAGCGCATTGATGTTGCCCGCCAGTTGCTCCTGACGCCTTTTGGCCTCGATGAAAGTCATCTGGCGCGTGCACTGGCGGAAATTCGCACCCACCAGGTGGACGATGCCGACCTGTATTTTCAGTACACCCGCAGTGAAGGCTGGAGCCTGGAAGAGGGCATTGTCAAGACGGGTTCGTTTTCCATCGACCAGGGCGTGGGGGTGCGCGCCGTCAGCGGCGAGAAGACGGCGTTTGCCTATTCCGACGACATCTCCGAGGCCTCGCTGCTCGATGCAGCCCGCACTGTGCGGTCTATTTCGGCGGCAGCACAGAAAGGGCGTGTACGAGTAGCTTCCAAAAAGATAGCGACTGGGCGCAGCCTGTATCCCGGCGTGGATCCCATCTCGACACTGGACAGCACGGCCAAGGTGGCCCTGCTCGGGCAGGTGGAGCAGCGCGCCCGCGCCAAGGACCCGCGCGTGGCCCAGGTCATGGCCGGCCTGGCCAGCGAATACGACGTGGTGCTGGTGGCCCGCGCGGACGGCACGCTGGCCGCCGATGTGCGGCCGCTGGTGCGGCTGTCGGTCACCGTGATCGCCGAGCAGAACGGTCGCCGCGAAATGGGTTCGGCCGGTGGCGGCGGACGCTTCGGCCTGGCTTACTTCGACGATGCGCAGATCGCCAGATATGTGGACGAGGCGGTGAACGCCGCCCTGGTCAATCTGGAATCGCGCCCCGCGCCTGCGGGCGAGATGACGGTGGTCCTGGGCCCCGGCTGGCCTGGCATCCTGCTGCATGAGGCCATCGGCCATGGTCTGGAGGGCGACTTCAACCGCAAGGGATCCAGCGCCTTCAGTGGCCGCATCGGCCAGCGCGTGGCGGCCAAGGGGGTCACGGTGCTCGATGACGGCACCATCGCCGACCGGCGCGGTTCGCTCAATGTGGACGACGAGGGCAACACCAGCCAGCGCAATGTGCTGATCGAGGATGGCATCCTCAAAGGCTACATCCAGGACTCGCTCAACGCCCGCCTCATGGGCGTGGCGCCCACGGGCAATGGCCGGCGCGAGAGCTATGCGCACATCCCCATGCCGCGCATGACCAACACCTACATGCTGGGTGGCGACAAGGATCCGCAGGAGATCGTTGCCAGCATCCAGAAGGGCCTGTACGCCACCAACTTCGGCGGCGGACAGGTGGACATCACCTCGGGCAAGTTCGTGTTCAGCGCCAGCGAGGCCTACTGGGTGGAAAACGGCAAGATCCTCTACCCGGTCAAGGGCGCGACCATCGTGGGCAGCGGCCCCGAATGCCTCAAGCATGTCAGCATGGTCGGCAACGACATGGCGCTCGACAGCGGCGTGGGCACCTGTGGCAAGGAAGGCCAGAGCGTGCCGGTGGGCGTGGGTCAGCCCACCCTGCGCATCGACGGGCTGACGGTGGGTGGCACGGCCTGACGCCAGACGGATCGCGCATCGCGGCGTTGCCTGGGCACATCCGGCGCACAATGGCGCGCATGCCTGCGCCACTTTCCAGTTTGCAGCACACACTCCAGTCGTTCGGCGGCATCAGCCGTTTCCTGCGCGAAGGCGGGGCAGACGAGGATTCCCTCTTGCTGCGGGACAAGCTGGGGGCGCTGTCGATGCAGATCGATGAGGCCACCCGCCTGCGCCGCACCGGAGCCGACGCCATGGCCATCACCCGCTGCGTGGAGGACCTGGCCCGGTGCGCCCGGGAGCACCAGCTTTTTCTCACAGGGCTGGGTTCCGCCTGGCACGCGTTGTACGAGTTCGGCGCCTACCAGCGGGCGCTGCGGGAGCTGCGTGACGCCATCGCCGCATGGCAGCAGGCGCTGGAGCGCCACAGCACACAGGAAGGTGCCAGCTTTCGGCAATTTGAACTGCTGGCCTGGCGTACGCTGGGCGAGGCATTGCTGCTCATCGACATGTACGAGCACGGCAGTGGTCCGCAAAGCGATTTGCCCGGCGTGTTGCCACCGCGTCCGTCGCGCTGGCAGCGCCTGCGGGCGTGGCTGCGGCGCCTGCGGCCATAGGGCTTCTGCCGCCACCCGATGGGTCGCGCGATAGTTGCCGCCACGCCACAATGCACCGAGCATGCTGCGGTGCGACAAACACTGTGCTACATTGATCTCCATGCAAGTCCGCAGCGCTTTTTATTTTTGGTTTTGGATCTCAGTCCCCGGCGGATGAGAGGACAGCGCGCAAGCCCACACAACCTCCCGATACCAACCGCCGACGCTGAAGAGCCCGGCGGTTTTTGTTTTTCTGACCTTCTGACATTTCACTCCACGAGGAAGCAACCATGACGGCCCACACCACCCCCGCCAGCGATGCCTGGTACCGCAGCGTCGAGAAAACCAGCCAGACCGACGACGAACGTATCAAGGACATCACCGTGTTGCCACCTCCCGAACACCTGATCCGCTTTTTCCCCATCAGCGGAACGCCGGTGGAAACGCTGATCACCCAGACCCGCAAGAACATCCACCGCATCATGGCCGGCAAGGACGACCGCCTGCTGGTGGTGATCGGCCCCTGCTCCATCCATGACCCGGCTGCAGCGTTGGAATACGCCCGCCGCCTTGCCGCGGTACGGGCCCAGTACGCCGACACGCTGGAGATCGTGATGCGTGTGTATTTCGAGAAACCCCGCACCACGGTGGGCTGGAAGGGTCTGATCAACGATCCCTACCTCGATGAAAGCTACCGCATCGACGAAGGGCTGCGCATCGCGCGCCAGCTGCTGATCGAGATCAATCGCCTGGGCATCCCGGCGGGCAGCGAATTCCTGGACGTGATCTCGCCCCAGTACATCGGCGACCTCATCAGCTGGGGCGCCATCGGGGCCCGCACCACCGAGAGCCAGGTGCACCGAGAACTGGCCTCGGGGCTGTCGGCGCCCATCGGGTTCAAGAACGGCACGGACGGCAATATCCGCATCGCCACCGATGCCATCCAGTCCGCCAGCCGCGGCCACCACTTCCTGTCGGTGCACAAGAACGGCCAGGTCGCCATCGTGAACACCAAGGGCAACAAGGACTGCCACGTCATCCTGCGCGGCGGCAAGGCGCCCAACTATGATGCCGCCAGCGTGGCCGCTGCCTGCAAGGACCTGGAAGCCGCCCACTTGCCGGCCACCCTGATGGTCGATTGCAGCCACGCCAACAGCAGCAAACAGCATGAAAAGCAGCTGGATGTGGCGCGAAACATCGCTGCCCAGATCGCGGGCGGCTCGCGCAGCGTGTTCGGCCTGATGATCGAGAGCCACCTGCACGCCGGCGCCCAGAAGTTCTCGCCCGGCAAGGACCAGCCCAGCGCGCTGGAGTACGGCAAGAGCATCACCGATGCCTGCCTGGGCTGGGACGATTCGCTGCAGTCGCTGGCGGAGCTCTCGGCTGCCGTGGTGGCCCGCCGCGCCCGTTGATCCCGCAGCGGCGGTGTAAGCTCAAACCTCCGGGGTGCGCGCCAGGCGCGCGGCCCCGGCCCTTGCATCCACATTGCGTCAGAAAGGCAACCCATCATGCACAGCGAAGTGTCGGTCCGGCTGGCTGGAAACCAGGAATTCCGTTTTGATCTGCAGGGCCAGGAGCCGCTGGCGAACGAAGCCGCGCGCCGCTGGCTCGACGATCAGTTCACAGCCCTTGATTGCGAACCCCTGCGCGCCAGCGGCAAGGTATTGCTGGCCGACAAGGTGCTGACCGTGGCGCAGGCTGCGGGCGCCTCGCTGTTCAACGATCCCGTCTGGTCGCGCGACTTCGCCCGTGCCGCCAGTGCTGCGCTGGCCAAACCCGTGGTGCGGGTGGACGTGCCGGGCATGGCGGTGTCTTACTGAGTATCCGCTAGAAATACTTGCTGGCGCTTGTTTTTAAAGCACCAGATGCTATTGTTTTGGTAGTGAGTGCAGCAACCGTTCGTGCACCCCGCCAAAGCCGCCGTTGCTCATGCAGACGATGTGATCCCCCGGCTGCGCTGCCTGCAGGACCTGATTGACCAGGGTGCCGATGTCTGCCGCGGTTTGCGCGCGCTGGCCGGGGCCCACACCCAGTGGCGCCAGGGCCTGCGCCGCATCCCAGTCCAGCCCGGCCGTGTGGCAAAAGACCAGGTTGGCCGGCTCCAGCGCCCAGGGCAGCTGGCTTTTCATGGCGCCCAGTTTCATGGTGTTGCTGCGCGGCTCGAACACGGCCAGGATGCGGGCATCAGGGCCCAGGCTGCGGCGCAGGCCATCGAGCGTCGTGCGCAGTGCCGTGGGGTGGTGCGCAAAATCGTCGTACACGGCGATGTTGCCCACGGTGCCGCGCAGTTCCATGCGGCGTTTGACATTCTGGAAATCGGCCAACGCCTGTGCGGCCTGCTGCACTGGCACGCCCACATGGTGGGCCGCTGCGATGGATGCCAGCGCATTGAGCTGGTTGTGCACGCCCGTCAGGCCCCATTGCACCCGCGCCACGGCCTCGCCCTGGTGCAGCACATCAAAGGCTTGCGGATCACCCTGTGCAGAAAAATCGCTCACGGCGGCGCCGAAGCTGCTCACTTGGCTCCAGCAGCCGGCGTGCAGCACGCGGGTCAGGCTTTCTTCTAGCCCGTTGATGACCACGCGGCCCGATGGCGGCACAGTGCGCACCAGGTGATGGAACTGGCGCTCGATGGCGGCCAGGTCGTCAAAAATGTCGGCGTGGTCGAACTCCAGGTTGTTCAGCACCGCCGTACGGGGGCGGTAGTGCACGAACTTGCTGCGCTTGTCGAAAAAGGCGGTGTCGTATTCGTCGGCCTCGATGACGAACAGCGGACTGTGGCCCAGCGGCCCCTCGCCTGCGCGGGGGCGCTGCGTGGCGCCCAATCGGGCGGACACCCCGAAATTGAGGGGCACGCCACCAATCAGAAATCCCGGCTGTTGCCCGGCACTCTCCAGGATCCAGGCCAGCATCGACGTGGTGGTGGTCTTGCCGTGGGTCCCGGCCACCGCCAGCACATGCCGGCCCTGCAGGACTTGCTCGGCCAGCCACTGCGGGCCGCTGGTGTAGGGCAGGCCGGCGTCCAGGATGGCTTCCATGAGGGGGAATTTCGGGCTGCCGTCGGCCAGCCGGGCGCGGCTGACCACATTGCCCACCACGAACACATCGGGTTGCAGCGCCAGCTGGTCCGCACCAAATCCTTCGATCAGCTCGATACCCAGGGCCCGCAACTGGTCGCTCATGGGCGGGTAAACGCCGGCATCGCATCCGGTGACCTTGTGGCCGGCTTCGCGCGCCAGTGCCGCCAGGCCGCCCATGAATGTTCCGCAGATTCCCAGTATGTGTATGTGCATGGGCGCAGATTCTAAGGTTCAACCAAATAATGGCTGGCAGCGCTTGAATGGTATGTGCGAGAAGCTATGAAAAACATAGTGTCTTCCGGGGTGTCCGGGGGCAATGACCGTCACTGCGGCGGGCCATGGTGCGCGCAGTGGCGGTCCGCCATGGGTTGGCGCCACAATAGCGCTTCCAACGCCATCCAACGCCGCCATGCCTACACCTTTGAGCGCCGAAATCGCCAGCACCACTGCCCGGCTGGTCGTGGAAGAAGGGCTGGAATGGGGGCCTGCCAAGCGCCGCGCCGTGCGCGAACTCGGCCTGCCGGCGCGTACCCCCCTGCCCGACAATGACCAGGTGGAAGATGCCGTGCGCGAGTACATCGCCCTGTTCTGCGCCGATACCCAGCCCCATGAATTGCACGCCCTGCGCCAGTTGGCCCTGGTCTGGATGGAGCGCATGGCCGCCTTCCGGCCCCACCTGGGCGGGGCGGTATGGCATGGTACGGCCACCCGGCTGTCGGATATTTATTTGCAGTTGTTCTGTGATGACTCCAAATCCGCCGAGATCGCGTTGATAGATCACCAGGTGGACTATGAGCCACGCACCGTCACAGGCTTCCATGGCGAATCTGTCGAGGCCCTGAGCGTGGGCAGCATGTGCCCCGAATTGGGTGAAATGATCGGCGTGCATCTGTTGATCTACGATCTCGACGATTTGCGCGGGGCTTTGCGCCCTGATGCCAAGGGGCGATCGCCGCGGGGCGACATCACTGCCTTGCGGCGTCTTCTCCAAGAAAATGCTCCATGACTGCACCCATTACCGAGTTTTCTCCTGCTGTTGCGCCAGCCCATGGCACCGTGCCCATGAGCCGGCGCCGAGCGCTGTATGCCGGCGTGGCTGCAGCCGCTGCCGCTGGTGGTGCGGGCCTGGCATGGTGGCGCCTGCAGCCCCACGCCATGCAGGCGGGCGCCGAACAGGCGCTGTGGACACAGGCATTCGATACGCCCGAGGGCACGCGCCTGGCCATGCAAGCGTTTGCTGGCAAGCCCCTGCTGCTCAACTTCTGGGCAACCTGGTGTCCTCCTTGTGTGGACGAATTGCCCATGCTCAACACCTTTCACCGCAACAACAAGGAAAAAGGCTGGCAAGTGGTGGGATTGGCGATTGATCAGCCGTCTTCGGTGCGGAAATTCCTGACCCGTCTGCCGCTTGACTTTCCGGTGGGGTTGGCGGGGCTGGGGGGCTCGGAGCTTGGGCGCTCCCTGGGCAACCTGACCGGTGGGCTGCCTTTTACGGTGGTTTTCAGCGCGGAAGGGAGGGTGTTGCATCGTAAAATGGGGCAAGTCACCGCGCAGGATCTGCAAGCCTGGGTGGCCATGCGCTGAACATGGGCAGCGCAGGAGCGTGGTCGGATTGACGGTGGCCCAGAGGCAATACCCTGCTGTCAGCGATGAAAAATGTGCTCTGAAGACCGAAATAGGCTGAAATTGGAGTAAATTCGCGCCTCATTCAGTTTTATGGCCGTTGGAGCTCCCATGGATTTGCGAAAACTCAAAACCCTGATCGACCTGGTATCCGAGTCGAATGTGTCCGAACTCGAGATCACCGAAGCCGAGGGCAAGGTCCGCATCGTCAAGAGTGGCGGTGCCGTGGTGCAGCAATATGTTCCAGCCCCCATGCCCGCTCCTGCTGCTGCAGCCGCCGCTCCGGTGGCGGTGGCGGAGTTGCCTGCCCCGGTGGCTGCAGCGCCCGCTGGCCATGTGGTGAAGTCTCCCATGGTAGGCACGTTCTACCGTTCGTCGAGCCCGGGCGCCAAGGCCTTCGTCGAGGTGGGCAGCCAGGTCAAGGAAGGCGAGACGGTCTGCATCATCGAGGCGATGAAGATCCTCAATGAGATCGAGGCCGACAAGTCCGGCACCGTGACCAAGATACTGGGCGAGAACGGCCAGGCCGTCGAATACGGGCAGCCCCTGTTCGTGATCGAGTAAGGCGCGCATGTTCAAGAAGATCCTTGTTGCGAATCGCGGCGTTCTTGCCGCAGGCAAGGCGAAGCAAATTGCACTGGCACGCGCCAGCGTGCAGGCGATGAGCCGCGAGACAACCCATGTTTAAAAAAATTCTGGTCGCCAATCGCGGCGTTCTTGCCACAGGCAAGGCGAAGCAAATTGCACTGGCACGCGCCAGCGTGCAGGTGATGAGCCGCGAGACAACCCATGTTTAAAAAAATTCTGGTCGCCAATCGCGGCGAAATCGCCCTTCGGATCCAGCGCGCCTGCCAGGAGCTGGGCGTGAAGGCCGTGATGGTCTATTCCGAGGCCGATCGTGATGCCAAGTATGTGAAACTGGCCGAAGAGGCCGTGTGCATTGGCCCGGCGCCTTCGCCGCTGTCCTACCTCAACATGCCTGCCATCATCTCGGCCGCCGAGGTGACGGATGCCGAAGCCATCCACCCCGGCTATGGTTTCCTGTCCGAGAACGCCGACTTTGCCGAGCGCGTGGAAAAGAGCGGTTTCCAGTTCATCGGCCCCACCCCTGAAAACATCCGCATGATGGGCGACAAGGTGTCGGCCAAGCAGGCGATGATTCGCGCGGGTGTGCCGTGTGTGCCGGGGTCGGACGGCGAATTGCCGGACGATCCGGTGCAGATCCGCCGCGTTGCCAAGGCAGTGGGTTATCCGGTGATCATCAAGGCTGCTGGCGGTGGCGGCGGCCGCGGCATGCGCGTGGTGCACACCGAGGCGGCGCTGGTCAATGCCGTGCAGATGACCAAGGCCGAGGCGGGTGCGGCGTTTGGCAACCCGGCGGTGTACATGGAGAAGTTCCTGCAGAACCCCCGCCATATCGAGATCCAGGTCCTGGCCGACAAGCACCGCAACGCGGTGTACCTGGGCGAGCGTGACTGTTCGATGCAGCGCCGCCACCAGAAGGTGATCGAAGAGGCGCCGGCGCCCGGCATTCCCCGCAAGCTGATCGAGCGGATCGGGGAGCGTTGCGTGGCCGCCTGCAAGAAAATCGGTTACCGCGGTGCGGGTACTTTCGAGTTCCTGTACGAAAACGGCGAGTTCTATTTCATCGAGATGAACACGCGCGTTCAGGTGGAGCATCCGGTGACCGAATGGATCACGGGTGTGGACATCGTGCGCACGCAGATCATGGTGGCAGCCGGTGAAAAGCTTCCCTTCACGCAGCGACAAATTGAAATCCGTGGCCATGCCATCGAATGCCGTGTGAATGCCGAAGATCCCTACAAGTTCATCCCGTCACCGGGGCGCATCACCATGTGGCATGCGCCGGGTGGTCCGGGGGTGCGCGTGGACTCGCACGCATATACCAATTATTTTGTGCCCCCGAACTACGACTCGATGATCGGCAAGATCATCGTGCACGGCGATACGCGTGAGCAGGCCCTGGCCCGCATGCGCACGGCGCTGTCGGAAACGGTGATCGAGGGGATCAACACCAATGTGCCGCTGCACCGCGAACTGATGGTGGATGCCAAGTTTGTGGCGGGTGGTACCAACATCCACTACCTGGAAGAGTGGCTGTCCCAGCACAAGCGGTGAAGCCACCTTGTGCATCGTTTCATGCTGGCTCCTGGCAACGGGTGCCAGCATTTCATTTTTTCTGAGAGGCATGTCCCATGTTTGAGCTGAGCCTGATGTGTCCCGAAGACCGCATTGAGGCGGTGAGCGATGCCCTGGACGCGCTGGACGCGCTGAGCGTTTCGGTCGAGGACGCGGATGCGCAGACCGATGCCGAGCAGGCCTTGTTCGGCGAGCCGGGCATGCCGCCGCCCAAGGACGGCTGGCAACGCAGCCGGGTGGTGTCATTGTTCGCAACCGAAGCGGCTGCCCGCGAGGCGCAGCAGTTGCTGGCGGTACAGGATTTCTTCACGGGGTGCCTGGTGCTGGGGTTGGCGCGCGTGCCGGATCAGGACTGGGTGCGGCTCACCCAGTCGCAGTTTGCACCGGTGGATATCACGGCGGATTTCTGGATTGTTCCGACCTGGCACGAGCTGCCTGCGCAGGCGCTGCGCAGCATCCGGCTGGATCCGGGGCTGGCTTTTGGCACGGGCACCCATCCCACCACGCGCATGTGTCTGCGGTGGATTGCGCGCCACGGTATCACCAGCGCCGGGGCGGGCAATCCCCTCGGGCGTGTGCTGGACTATGGCTGCGGTTCGGGCATCCTGGCCATCGGTGCGGCGAAGTTCGGTGCAACCGACATCGATGCGGTGGACATTGATCCGGCTGCCGTCGAGTCCACGGTGCAGAATGCCCAGGCCAATGGTGTGCGGGTGCATGCCGGCCTGCCGGACCAGGCCCACGGGCTTTATCAGACCGTGCTGGCCAACATTCTGGCCACTCCGTTGAAGGTGCTGGCACCCTTGCTGTGCGCGCATGTGGCTCCGGGTGGACACCTCGTGCTGGCAGGTATCCTGGAGCGCCAGGCGCAGGAACTGCAGGAGGCTTACGCTCCCTGGATTCGCCTGGAGGTTGCCGACACAGAGGATGGCTGGATTCTCATGACGGCGTCTCGCTGAAGTTGCAACCCCGCCGCAGTTTGTTGAGAAGGGCGCCGACCACCATGGATCGCAGATGAGTCAGATCACACGCTGCCCGTCCTGCGCGACGATGTTCAAGGTGGTTGCCGACCAGTTGCGCATTTCCGATGGCTGGGTGCGATGCGGCCAATGCAAGGAGGTATTTGACGCATCCGCCCATTTGCTCCCTTCCGAGCCGCAGGCCTTGTTGCCGGATGTTTGCATGGCCGCTGCGCCACCACCACCGGCACCTGCCAGGCGTGCGATCGATGAAGTGCAGGTCTGGGGAGCGCATGCTGACTGGGGGGAAACTGCGGCGATGGCGCCCGGCGTTCCGCCCGTCAGTGCACAAGATTTGCCCGCGGGTCCCGTGGCATCGGATGCCATGCCGGATCTGCCCGTGCCTGCGGTTTCTGCATTGCTTGTCGCCGATGCAGAGACGGTCTTCTCCCCTGGGATGCACCCGGCCCTGCAGCCAGGTGGCACATTGGCGTGGCGGTCGGTTGGATCGACAGGCGATACTTTCAGGGAGCCGGCGGTCGATGTCCGGGCCCCGGCCATTCCGGCGGGGGCAGGGGAGTCTCGGAAAGAAGAGCCTCCTGCGATTCGGATCAATGAATGCCCGGCCGGCTACGAGCTGCCAAGCGCCGAGCTGGGTGACCCGGATGTGGCCGATGGGTTGCTGGGCGGCATCCCGGCGGCAGATGCGCTGTATGCACCTTTGGAATTGCTGCGCAAGCCGTCTGACGAGGCGTCGTCACCGACCGGCTTTGGCGGCGAGGGGGAGAGCGAGCCGGCGCAGGAGGACGGACCAGAGCGGGCGTCCAGTACGCCATTGGAAACGCCCCTTCCACCGGAGGTTTGGCTCAGGTCCGACAGGGGGCAAAGCGAGGCGTTGGAAGCGGCTGCTACCGATGGCATACCGCCCGCGCAGCAAGAGTACGACCCACCCGAGGAGCGTGTGGGCGCGGAGGATGTGAGTTTTGTGCGCGCGGCCAAGCGCAAGGCCTTCTGGCGGCGCCCGTTGGTGCGGGTGGTGCTGGGGACGATCGGGGGCGTTCTGTTGTGCACCCTGGCATTGCAGGTTGTGTTGCACGAGCGGGACCGCATCGCGGCCATGGATCCCCGTGTTCGCCCCTGGCTTCAGGCACTGTGCGAGCCATTTCAATGCACGTTGGCTCCGCTGAAACAGATGTCGGATGTCGTGATTGACAGCTCTTCCTTCAACAAGGGGCGCGGAGACAGCTACCAGCTGACCTTTGCCATCAAAAATCATGCAAACCTACCCGTGGCCATGCCCGCCATGGAGTTGACATTGACCGATGTACAGGACCAGCCCGTGCTGCGGCGTGTGTTTTTACCGCCGGAGATGGCGGCCCCTGCGGAACTTCCTGCCCTGGGTGCTTGGAGCTCTTCGGTGGCGGTCATTGTGACCACTGGCGGAGCGCGCGTGGCGGGCTACCGGTTGCTGGCGTTTTATCCTTAATCTATTGATCTACCCTCCTGCCATGGCTGTACTGATTTGCGGTTCTCTTGCGTTTGACACCATCATGACTTTCGAAGGGCGGTTCGCCGAGCAGATACTGCCCGATCAACTCCATATTCTCAATGTCTCGTTCCTGGTGCCCTCCTTGCGGCGGGATTTCGGTGGATGCGCCGGCAACATTGCTTACAGTCTGCGGCTGCTGGGGGGGGTGCCGCTGCCCATGGCCATGCTGGGCAGTGATGGAGCCGACTACCTGGTGCGATTGAAGGAGTTGGGCATTAGCACGGCGCATGTGGGTCAAGCCCATGACACCTACACGGCGCAGGCCATGATCATGACGGACCGTGACAATAACCAGATCACTGCCTTTCATCCCGGGGCGATGATGCAGGCCCATGCGAATCGCATTGAACCTCGGGCCGATGTGCGCCTGGGCATTGTTGCACCCGATGGACGGGATGCCATGCTGGAACATGCGGCCCAGTTTGTGGCGGCAGATATTCCGTTTGTCTTCGATCCAGGCCAGGGCCTGCCCATGTTCAGCGGCACTGAACTTTCCCGGTTCGTCGAGCAGGCCACCTGGGTTACCGTGAACGACTACGAAGGCAAGATGCTGTGTGATCGTACCGGCTGGTCTTGCGCTGACATATCACGCAAGGTGGCGGGATTGGTCGTTACGTTGGGAGCGCAGGGTTGCGAGGTGTGGATTGACGGCGAAAAGACGGTGGTCCCTGCGGTGCAGCCTGCCCAGGTGGTGGATCCGACCGGGTGTGGCGACGCATGGCGAGGGGCGCTGCTTTTCGGATTGGAGCGTGGCTGGCCGCTGGTGCGTTGTGCGGAGCTGGGCAACCGGGTGGGGGCGCTCAAGATCGCACAACGTGGCCCGCAAAATTACCGGCTGGACTTTACGCCCGCCTGATGCCCCTTCGCCATTCGGCGGAGACGGTCACTTTGCTGGTTGCGTTGGGCGCCATCTGCACTGCCAGCGCTGCGCTTTCGCGTTGGAGCCGGGTAGAGAGGCGGGCTGACCGGGCTGGCTGCCGAGAGGGGTCTCCGCTCTATCGATGGCGGGGCACTATGGTTTTGGCATAAAAAAACCCGGTGCACAGGCACCGGGCTGGGCACGGAGTGTGCCGGACTTACGGCTTCGTGCCGGTAGGGAAAGGCCAGGCTGCCTGGGGGTTCAGGGTGGTTTGCGCAGCCGGCGCGGCAGCGGCGGTCTTGACGGCCTTCTTGGCTGGGGCTGCTTTCTTTGCAGGGGCTGCTGCCTTTGGGGCAGATGCCGCAGCTTTCTTGGCGGGAGCGGCTTTCTTCGCAGGCGCAGCCTTCTTGGCGGCCACTACCTTCTTGGCGGGAGCGGCTTTCTTCGC